>DASYQG010000376.1:0-10518 GCA_036005825.1 Chitinophagaceae bacterium
GCCCGTTTTCAAATAAAGTCAATTCCTTAACTAAGGTGTTTAGAAAGGATCTTAGCAAGATCAAACATAGAAACCTGGTCTTTACCAAACAGAGGTCTTAATTTTTCATCCGCATTTATATTGCGTCTGTTTGCTTTGTCCTGGAGATTATTTTTCTTAATATAATCCCAGATCTTTTTAACCGCTTCAGTACGCGGAACTGCACTACTACCTATCACTGCTCCTAATGTTGCACTTGGAGTCAATGCTTTCATGAAAGCAGCATTTGGTTTACGAGCTGTTTTCTTTTTAGGAGCAGCTTTTTTAGGAGCGGCTTTCTTTGCGGCTTTTTTAGGAGCAGCTTTCTTAGCGGCCTTTTTAGGAGCAGCTTTCTTTGCTGGTTTTTTTGCAGCCTTCTTCGCTGCTTTTTTCTTTGTTGCCATGATTTTTTTGAATTTTAATTCTGAATGGGTTTAGTCATTACTGGTATCAAATATATAGTTTTTTACATTCCACCAAATTGATTATAACTTTTTTCTATTCACATTTCCCTATTGGAGAAATTATGAAAGTGGTTATTTTCCCCAATGAAAATCGTTATCATCCTATTTTATCTTACACAAAAAAGCTACTATAACGCATACCAATCTTGCTTAAAAAAATATCCGCGACATGAAATTTATTCAATTGTGTTTATTCGCCTATATTCTCCAAAAGCCTTGCCTGTGCAGCATTTGGCGCAATTGTGTTTTTGACACCTTGTTGTTTTCCCAATGAAAAACATCTCCTATTCATCGACCAGAAACCATTACTCAAAGTCCATTAATGATCATTTCTATTGGGGAATTTAAATTATAGCAAAAGGCGCCCAAAAAAATCTGCATAAAAAAATAATGTTGATAACTGTTTTTCCCTCTGAAAATGCCGTTCGGGTATAAATCTGGCCCTTTCCAGTTTTGATGATGAGCTTTGGGAAAATTGAACACTATAATCGGTTATTGATCTTCACTGCATCATTAATTACTATTTTTACTTCCCATGTCGCTACAAATAGCATCTCTGAATTCTGGCAGCAATGCAAATTGTTATTATATCGGTAATAAGAATGAAGCCGTGTTGATCGATGCAGGTCTCTCCTGCCGCGAAACAGACAAACGAATGAAAAGATTGGGACTTGATATTACTTTGGTAAAAGCAGTATTTATTTCGCATGAACATGCTGATCATATTGCCGGGTTACCAGTCTTATCAAAAAAATACAAGCTCCCGGTTTATATTACCCAAAACACATTGCGCAATTGCAATTTTGAGATCGAAAACAACCTCACATATTCTTTTATTCGAAACAAGCCCGTATCGATCGGCGACCTATCGATCATACCTTTCGTTAAAAGCCATGACGCAAATGACCCGCATAGCTTTATTGTTTCAAATAATAAGGAGCATGTTGGTGTGATCACTGATATCGGCTATGCATGTAAGCATGTAATCAAACATTTTAAACTTTGTGATGCTGTATTCCTTGAATCAAACTACTGTGAACAAATGCTCGAGAATGGTTCTTACCCATTGTATTTAAAAAGGCGTATTAGCAGCAAAAAAGGACATTTATCAAATGACCAGGCACTCGAACTCTTCTTGAAGCATAAGCCAGACAACCTGCAGCTATTAATACTATCACATCTTTCACAAAACAATAATCACCCGGAGATCGTAAATAAAATGTTTACACAAAATGCAGGGGGTGTAAAAGTTGTTGTTGCCTCCCGTCATAAGGAAACCGAACTCTTCAATATTGAAAGTAATTATACGTTAAGATCCGCAAGGACTTTTAAAAAACTAAAAGAAAACAAAGCACAGTTATCACTTTTTGAGTTTTAAATCTTGTCCTGTCTTTACATTTTGTCGTCAATTGTATTAAATTTGATGGAACCATTCACCGGATATGAGGCGCCTTATTCTATATTTATTTACCACAGTTTTTTTCCTGTCTTCATGTAATGATCATTTGAAGATCGAAAAAAATAATGAGCCCCAAGGCTATGCTGATTCACAGTTTGTAGGCTCATGGAAAATAACTGCAGTTACTTGTGATGTGGCGTACGATTGGAACAATGATGGCACTCCGGAAAGAGATATTTATAGCACCTGGTCGCCATGCGAAAAGGACAACCTATTCACTTTTACTGGTGATACTGCGATGGCCGGTTATAAAAAAGGAACATTTAAAATTAACTGTTCGGTTACCAAAACCGGGGTGTGGCAAATAGTTAATACAAAAGATCTTGTTTATACTCCAGCTGGTCTTAGCCCGGAATCAGAAAGAGTAATTGATATGACTTCAATTCAGTTTCAATCTATCCTTTTATTAACGCTAAATGGCCAAAATGCAACAATCACTAAAACCTGGACAAGACAATAAAAAAGGGGCATTAAGCCCCAAGAATTTTTATTTATGATAGCTGTTGAACTTATGGCTGAACTGCATTCTTATTTGCTGTTGTAAGGATCGCCAATAACCTTCCTTTAGGTAATTCATTTGATGAATAATATAGATTTACTTTCTGACCTGCTTTTAATTTAGGTAATGCAAGAATATCTTTTACATTACAACAAACTTTGGCGGATGCATCCTTTGCATCACCAAATTTCCATTCCTTTAATACCACATTCTGTTCGTCCCTGATAGTTACAACCCTGCCTTTACCTGGGCGACCGCAATGATAATAACGAATAGCTAACTGACCATTGCTTATACCTTGATCAAGCTGCAGGCTTTTTACCTGATCGATATCTTTTCCGTATTGCTGTAAAACAAGTTTATCATTCAGATAAACTTCGAATCCCTCGCCGCCAAAATTGTTTTTGTAAGAAGATATTGTTTTCACAGAAAATGAAAATAAAACTCCGCTAAGAGCCAGAAGTAGCGCAAAAAGGATCGTCGGTTGATAATTGATCTTTTTCATGGCAAAAAATTTAATTAGTAATAATTTTTAATTCAGACACAAGGTAAAATGAGAAGCTACCCTCCGGCAACAAACTTTGATGAGATGCAAACGAGGCTTGACTATCTGCAGAGCTACCGGCGTTTTTTTAAATTAACAAGGTAAATGATAAACACAATTGCCAATAATCCGAAAGAACCGTATACCATATAGCTTACTGGCATAGAAGAAATGAATGAAGAATAAAGATCGGCTTATTTCCCGGCAAACGGCAAACCATTTATCAGACATAAAATAAATAAAAGAGAGCGGCGTTAATGACATGACGGTTTTTTATGCTTACAAGTCATTCACCATTTTTATTGCGATTCTTATTCTTATTGATGCCGCTTACAACTTTTGGCCAAACTGATAACAGTATCGGCTCAAGTCAACAAACGGCGTCTGTGAATGTTCTAGTCACTGATTTTAAAAATAAACCCCGGTCAGGAGAGCAGATCATTTTTATCTCAAAGAAAAGTGGAGAAAAATTTTCAGGCAGAGCAGGTAAAGATGGAAAGTTTTCGACAACCCTTCCTATCGGTGATACCTTTGTTATCAAAATAAAAACGATCGTTGACAGCACAAAATATGGACTCATTGCCATTCGCCAGTTAGAACCTGATGAACGTTTCACTGAACCATTTTTTGTAAACGTAAAATTTGAACCGGCACGTTCATACCAGTTAAACAATGTTTATTTTGATTTTGGGAAATTTACACTTCGTCCAGAATCGTTTGCCGAATTAGATGAATTAGTCAGTTACCTGAAGTGGAAAGAAAATGAAAGAATTGAAATTGGCGGTCATACTGATAATGTTGGAAATGATGCAGACAACTTAAAACTTTCACAACAAAGAGCCGAAGCGATCAGGCAATATCTTATTAAAAAGGGAATTCAATCTGCAAGAGTTATTGCAAAAGGCTATGGCGCATCACAACCTGTTGCCGATAATTCTACTGATGAAGGGAGACAAAAGAACCGTCGCACTGAAGTAAAAATTTTATAACACTACCCCTCTATCCTTTTACTTCTTGTTCATCCCAACTTTTGTATCTTCAAAAAAAACTTTTATGGCTGAATTAAAAACAAAGGTCAATGATGCGTCTGTTGAAAAATTTATCAGCTCAGTTAAAGACGAAGAAACAAGAAAAGATTGCTTTACTCTGCTTGAACTCATGAAAAAGGAAACGAAACAAGAGCCAAAGATGTGGGGAGGAACTATTGTTGGCTTTGGCACTTTTCATTACAAGGGCAAAAGCGGTCGTGAAGGCGACTGGTTTGTCACCGGCTTTTCCCCGCGAAAACAAAATATGACTGTTTATTTCTGCCTCGGCTTTCAACATCTTGCCTCACTGATGAAAGGTCTTGGAAAATTTAAAATAAGTGCAGGCAGTTGTTTGTATTTTAAGAAGCTAAGTGATATAGATACAAAAGTGCTGAAGCAAATGCTAAAAGAAACAAATGCGAACTTAGAAACTTTAGCCAAAAAATTTAATACCCGGTAATATTGTTGTTTGCATAGTCCAACATGCCTCTCATAATTGCAGCTCATAAACAAATCTGGCAAAGAACTTCAAAACAGGTATGTTTTTGTTTTACTTTCGAGAATAAACCAAGTTTATGAGAATCGTCTTCCTTTTTGCGGTCATCATTTTAATGAACTGCTGCAATACCAAATCTTCTTCGAATTCAACTGAGCTTGATAATATTTTTGATTCAGTTTTTAAAGCTGATGAACCCGGTGGTGCTGTGTTAATAGCAAAAGATGGAAAGATCATTTATGAAAAAGGATTTGGTGTAGAAGATATCAATACTAAAAAACCGATCGGCACTAATACACTTTTTAATGTCGGCTCGATCAGCAAAACATTTGTTGCCTTCGGTATTTTACAACTGGCAAAAGAAAATAAGCTTTCATTGGATGATGATATTTATAAATACTTTCCCGACTTTAAAGACAGTTCGATTGCAAAAAGAATAAAGATCTACCATTTGCTTACTCATTCATCCGGTTTACCTGACATAAGAAATGTGCAGGGAGACAGCATATTCTTTTTGACAGCAAAAGACGAAGAGAATTGGGCGCCAATCAAAAAAGCAGACAGTCTCGAGTTCGAACCCGGAGAAAGATTCCACTATTCAAACCCGGCATTTAATGGGCTTGCGTTAATAATAGAAAAAGTAAGCGGTATGAAATGGCAGGATTATATCAAAAAGAATATTATGGAGCCGGCAGAGATGAGAACTTCTACAATAACTGATGGCCCTTACCCCGAATCAGGTGTTTCACATGGTTATTTATTTGATGGTAAAAAATATTTTGAACAAGATTATGGTGAAGAACCAACATTTGCCGCATCAGGCAACGGTGGCGTATGGAGCAGTGTCAATGAACTTTGGAAATATGAACAGGCAATTCAAAAAAATGTTTTTCTTGACAGTGAATGGATAAAAAGATCAAGAACTATTTATAATTTTTCAAATTGGAAAGACAGTGTGCCTGCTTTCATCGGTCTTTGCTGGTTCGTTACAAAAACAAATAATGAAAATATGATCGGCCATACTGGTTCTCAAGGGGGCTTTAGAGCCGATTATGTTTGGCTACCGGAAAAGAAAATATTTTATGTGATACTTTGTAATACTCCAAAGCCATTAGCCGCACTGAGGACTAAAGTTTTAGAAGTTGCAATGAAAGAAAACTAAAATGATACCTATTGAACAAGCAAGAAAGGCAGCGCTATCATTGCCTGAAACGGAAGAGAAACCTCATTTCCACCTTACAAGTTTTCGCGTAAAGAATAAAATATTTGCTACTATTCATGCTGATAAAAATTATATGATGGTAAAACTTTCTCTGGTTGATCAGTCGGTATTTTGTTCTTATAGTAAAGATGTGATCTTCCCTGTGCCCGGCGGCTGGGGCAAACATGGCGCTACTTTTATTAATCTGAAAAAAGTTAAGAAAGCAATGCTTCTTGATGCATTAAAAACTGCCTGGAAAACGACAGCATCGGCAAAACTTATTGAAAAATACTTCGGAAAAGAAAAATCTTAATTTTACCGCAACGATTCATTTTATTATGGAACTCTACGGCAAACTTTTAAATATCACCGTTCCTTTCTTCTTCTTTTTTTTCTTGGTTGAGAAAATTGTAGAATGGCGCAAAGGTCTTCATGTCATTCGTGGACTTGACAGCGTTTCAAGTTTCAGCAGCGGCATTACGAATGTTGTAAAAGATGTGTTAGGCATCAGCATCACTATCTTTACTTACAGTTGGCTGGTAGATAAAATTGCGGTCTTTCATATACAGGCCACCGTTCTTACCTACATTATCGCATTTCTTGTCATAGATTTCCAGGGTTATTGGGTGCATCGTTGGTGTCATAAAATAAATTTCTTCTGGAACTATCATATCATTCATCACAGTAGCGAGGAGTTCAATCTTTCCTGCGCATTGCGTCAATCGATCTCAAACTTCATCAATTTTTTTACTTTCCTGCTTGTACCTGCAGCGCTGCTCGGAGTTCCGAAAGAAGTAATTGCCATCGTGGCACCTTTGCATCTTTTTCTCCAATATTGGTATCACACACAACTGATCGACAAAATGGGGTTCCTGGAAAAAATTCTTGTCACCCCTTCTCATCATCGTGTACATCATGCTATCAATAAAGAGTACATGGATAAAAATCTATCACAAATATTTATTTTCTGGGATAAACTCTTTGGCACTTTTCAGCAAGAACTAGACGATGTAAAACCTGCTTATGGGGTAACAAGGCCGGTAAAAACTTGGAACCCGGTTAAAATAAATTTTATTCACCTCTGGCTTTTGATCAAGGATGCATGGAGGACAAAAAACATAAGAGATAAGTTTCGCATTTGGTTTATGCCTACCGGCTGGCGGCCTGAAGATGTAAAAGAAAAATATCCTGTGGATTATATTGCAGACCCTAATAACCAAAAAAAATTTGATACCCCTGCCACAAAAGCTTTTATAGCATGGAGCTGGTCGCAAATGTTTTTCAATTATTACCTGCTTATTTATTTTTTTGCTTTCATCGCACAAATAGGTAAGCCGCATATTTTTTATTATGGCGCATTCGTTTTTATTTCCATCTATGCTTATACAGAGTTAATGGATGGCAATCGTAACGCCTTTTATATGGAGCTGGCAAAATCTCTGATCGGTCTTTATATCATTTATTATTATGGCGATTGGTTTTTTTCCTCACAGCATTGGCCCTGGTACCATTATATTGTTGCCGGTTACCTTGTGATCTCCATTCTCGCCGCCGGCTATTTTGCTTTTTATGAAATGAAAAAAGATGATCAACAGATCTCTTTGGCCTGATTTTCCGGCATAATATTTTTGCTTTGGCTAGCCGTAATAATTGCTTCAGCCACAAGCGTTTTCCTTTACAAGAGCTTAATAAACAAATGTCTTGTATCCTGCGTGCATCCATTATTCTGCTTTTCATTTATTTCGCTGGTATAAGAGAATTGTTGCTCCACCATTTTAGCTTTTGGAATTGGCGTAATTTGTGGAGCAAAGCAACCCAAGTGGTTCTGCCTACGATTACTTAACCGAAACATTTCAACCCTTGTTAACAGCCCGGGAATTGAGTGAACATATTGAAGGTTGTGTAAAGAACAACAGGGATAGTCAAAAAACGATCTACAGTTCTTTCTATGGATATGCTATGTCAATATGTGATCGCTATTCCGGGAATTACGATGACGCAGTGGAAATTCTCAATGATGGATTTTTGAAAATTTTTAAAGAAATACATAAGTACAAGCCGGCATATGCTGATACTATCGCCTCCTTCAAAGGATGGATAAGGAAGATCATGGTATACACGGCCATCGACCATTACCGCAAGATCAAAAAACATTTGAACGGATATACTGACCCGACCACACTGCAGGTGGCTTCTGCACAGGAAACGGCGCTTGATAAATTATCATACCAGGAAATACTAAGAGCAGTACAGCAGTTATCGCCGGCCTATCGTACGGTATTCAACTTATTTGTAATGGAAGGGTTAAGTCATGATGAGATATCGAACAAATTGGGTATTGCGGAAGGCACATCCAAATCGAATCTTGCAAAAGCAAGAATGCATTTGCAAAAAGTATTATTAAAACAAACCGAACAAGAACTTAAAAGAAATGCAATTTGAGAATTTTGACAAGAAGCTAAAAGATTCATTAAGCCAGCGTCCTCCCGGAAATGATAAACCGGAATGGGAGAAAATGGAGGTGCTGCTTGACAAACACCTGCCTGTTGAAAAGAAAGACAGGAGAAGAATATTCTTTATTCTTTTCAGCTCCTTATTATTGACCGGTGGCGCATTTCTTATTTGGCAAAATAGTGGCGGAAATAAAAATGAGGTCATTTCAATTGATTCCCAAAAACAAAATACAGGCACTTCAGAAAATAATAATCAACCAAAAACTGATATTGACAAAAGCATTTCAATAATTCCTGAAAATAACCAGACAAAAACAGAAGGAGCTGTAGAAAATCCTCATACTAAATCATTTACTCCTCTTCCCGGTGACGAGATTAAAATTGATGCGTCAATTGCAAAAGTGAGTAAGAAAAAAGCAAATAATTCTTTGACTAAAAAAGCGGATTCAGGGAATCAAACAATCGACGAATTAGTTAAAAACACCGAACCCGAAAAATCATTAATTGAAAAGCTTACAAAAAGTGAAACTGAGTCAACAATAACAGAAAAGAAAGACCCGGAAAAAGAGCCTGAGGTTGAAAAAACAAAAACTGAAAATAAGATTGAAGAACCAAAAGAAGACACAAAAGAAGTAAGCCCTGTTGCCGTTAAAAAAATTGAAACAAAAAAACCGAAAAATAATAACGTATTCGCTAATAATTTCTTTTTTACTGTTTCGGCAGGACCTGATCTGAGTGGGGTTGGTGGTCGTGCAGGTGAGATAAAACTGGCGTATGGTGCAGGTATCGGTTACCAGGTTTCAAAAAAGTTTTCTGTAAGAACTGGTTTCTATGCCGGAAGAAAAGTTTATTCGGCTGATCCTGAAGATTATAATCCTCCCACCAATTTCTGGTCATATTACCCTAACCTGGAAAACATTGAGGCTAATTGTAAAGTGTATGAGATCCCCGTCACAGTAGATTATAAAATAAGCAGTAATAAAAAACAAAGCTGGTTTGTATCTGCTGGTCTTTCCAGTTTATTGATGAAAGAAGAAAAATATGATTATTACTTTAAACCAAATTATAGTCCCACTTATATCACTTATTCTAAAACCATCAACAATCAAAACAAACATTATTTCTCCGTGTTAAATTTATCCGGTGGATATTCCAGAGTGCTGAACAAAAATATAAGCCTGCAGGCTGAGCCTTATGTAAAAATTGCAATGACTGGAATTGGTTATGGAAAAGTAAATCTGAATAGCGGTGGCGTACTCTTCTCGGCTATCATTAAGCCCTTTGCTAAAAAATAATCTGTTAGAATTTAATTATGTAATGATCGATCAAAAAACGGGTTGAAGTTGTTGACTTTGAACTCCCGACTCCAAACTCCTAGATTACCTCCTTCAGTTTTTCGATCACAGTATCTATTTCAGCGGTTGTATTGTATTTACTAAACGAAAAGCGAACCGGTACCAGATTCGGATTATTGTTGATCGCCCTGATAACATGTGAGCCAACATCTGCCCCACTGCTGCAGGCACTCCCACCCGATGCACAAATATTATTCATATCAAGATTGAATAATATCATTTCCGATTTTTCTGATTTTGGGAAAGAAACATTCAGTACTGTATACAAACTTTTACCAATATAATCGCCATTGAATCTTACACCCGGAATTCTTTTATTCAATTGTTCGATCATGTATGTTTTCAATGATTGAATATATTGAGATTCCTTTTCCATATTTGTCTCAGCAATTTCTAATGCTTTTGCAAAACCAACAATGCCATAAAGATTTTCTGTTCCTGCCCGCATATTTCTTTCCTGTCCTCCTCCATAGATCATCGGCTTTACTTTGATATTATCGTTTACATATAATATCCCCACTCCTTTCGGTCCATGAAATTTATGACCGGCGCCTGTTGCAAAATGTACCGGCTTTTTTCTCAGATCAATTTTATAATGTCCAACTGTTTGCACCGTATCAGAATGAAATATCGCATTATACTTTTTACAAATTTCACCGGCAGCATAGATGTCAAGCAAATTCCCAATTTCATTATTTGCATGCATCAGTGAAACAAGACATCTTTCTTTATGTTCTGACAATTGCTTTTCAAGATCATCCAGGTCAATATGACCGTCGGGTAAAAGTTTTACAAAGCTTGTAGTAATGGTTCCTTCATGATTCAAATGCTCTACAGCATGCAACACCGCATGATGCTCGATCGGTGAAGTGATGATATGCCGGCAACCAAGATCCCTGATCGCAGTTGAGATAGCCATATTATCACTTTCAGTGCCGCCGCTGGTGAAAAATATTTCGCCGGGGTTTGCATTTAAAATTCTTGCCACTGTTTTTCTCGCA
>DASYQG010000377.1:0-8520 GCA_036005825.1 Chitinophagaceae bacterium
ATTCTCACGAAAAAATTTTCTTTTATACCCGTACAGATATGGTGTACGAATCAACCTGCAAAGGTATAAGTAAAAAGAAATAATGCAAATCTGAAAACACTTTGTTTATTAACCGGCCTGTTTTTTGCAAAATGATAGCCAGTTGTCAGCCAATTATTTTCCTTTCGTGTAAAAAAATGAAAATCCGCATCTTTATCATTTCATCATGAATAGAATTGCACAACAACCTGTAACTTTAAAAAGTAAAAAATGGCTTCTATGAATTCTCTTTGCAGGCTAGTCTCCTTCCTTTTTTTAATGGGTTTATTTAATTCGGTAAATGCGCAACGCATTCTTATTTCAGAACCCGACAAGGAAGACTCACGAAGAATGGATTTCGAGATAATCGGGAAAATGGGAAACAATTACCTTATTTATAAAAACATCAGGAACGAGAGTTTTATTTGTCTTTATGACAATGAAATGAAACTGGTCAAAAAGGTAAAACATGAATATTTGCCCGAAGACAGAATGATCAATGTTGACTTCTTTGCTTATCCTGATTTTATTTATGCCATTTACCAGTACCAGAGAAAGAATATTGTACACTGCGCAGCTGTAAAGCTTGATGGGATGGGGCAAAAGATCTCCGATCCTGTAGAACTGGATACCACTTCTCTCGGAGGATCTAATAATAATAAAATATACACGACACTTTCAAGTGAGGATAAGAAAAAAATAATCATTTTTAAAATAAACAGTAAGAACAAAGAGAAGTTTATTATTACAACTAAATTATATAATGCTGATCTTGAATTACAGAAGAGGACTATTCTCACAATGGTTATGGACGACAGGAATGAATACCTGGGGGAATTTGCAGTGGACAATGAAGGCAATCTTGTGTTCTCAAAATTCTATAGAAATTCAAATGAAAGTATTTCAAGAGCATCCATGATCATAAAGAGAGCTATGCAGGATAGCTTCACTTATTACAACCTCAACCTCGAGAAGACATATCTTGATGAGTTAAGGATAAAAGTTGACAACACCAATCAGCGATACCTGCTTAGTGCATTTTATTACAGTCAAAAGCGTGGGAATATTGAAGGACTTTATTTTTTATCCATGGATAAAGATAGCTGGCAACCTGTGCTTGAAAAGTCCTTTGTACTTGACGAAGATCTGCGGCAGGAAGCCAAAGGACAATCAAATTTGAAAATGGCATTCAATGATTATTTTATCAGGAATATCTATATTAAAAAGAATGGCGGCTTTGCCCTGGATGCCGAAGCGTTTTATACTACCTCCCGTTCATCCGCATGGAATCGCTGGGATTATATGTACGGATCCCCTTTTTCTTATCCGTATGATTATTATTTTTATTCGCCTTATAGTTCTTCATCCTGGTGGCGCCGTGGCGGTAGCAGCAATCAGCCGGTCAGGTATCATGCAGATAACCTGACGATCTTTTCCTTTAACAATAAAGGCGAACTTGAATGGAGCAATGTGATAAAAAAGGAACAGTTTGATGATGAATCAGATGATCGTATTTCCTATAATGTGATCAATACAGGGGGCCAATTACATTTTCTTTTCAATATGCAGGAGAAAAAAAGCCTTTTGATGAATGATTTTTCCTTAACACCAGATGGAAAGGTTACTCACTACCCAACGCTAAAAGGACTTGACAAAGGACATGAATTTATGCCCAAGTATGGAAAACAGATCAGTGCAAAACAGTTTATTGTGCCATGTTTTTATCGTAACTATATTTGCTTTGCCAAAATTGAATTTAACTAAATAGTGAGTTGTGAATGGTGAATTGTGAGTATGTAAACTGAATTAAAATTATCACTCACCACTGACAACTCACAACTTACAATCCATATCTGTGATCGGCCTATTTAAACAAAAAACACCTGCTAACATTCTTTTCCTGTTTGTGATGGGTATACTTATTAAGTTGCCAATTTTCACAGACCCGGCCCCCGCTCCTGAACCTGCAGAAAATGCAGCCATACTATATCGCGAAGCTGTATTTTTTTTAAGATCTGTTGGTAAAAATGATGGATTTCTTTTTGCTGTAATAACTTATTTCTTCCTGTTTACGCAGGCCCTGCAACTAAACAGCCTTATCAACAAAAACCGAATGATGCAGCGGTTAAATTTTTTGCCGGCAACAGCATATCTTATTGTTACATCTCTAATGCCCGAATGGAATCATTTTTCTGCGCCATTAATGGTAAATACTTTGGTACTTGTTATTTTTTCTGGCCTGTTTAAAATTTCCAATCAATACTCCATTAAGGGCACCGTTTATAATATCGGCGTTGCAGTGGGCATTAGTTCGTTTCTCTTTTTTCCGTCAATAATTTTATTTTTCTGGCTGATCTTTGCATTGTTGGTAATGCGAAGCGTACGATTAAATGAATGGCTGATCTGTTTGCTCGGGGTCACTACGCCTTATTATTTTTACGCAGCGTATTTATTTTTTTCAGATAAATGGTCATGGCAACATTTATTTCAACCTATCAATATTGCGTTACCGGCACCGGGGCAATCATTGTGGCTGGCTATCGGTAGCATCTTATTGATCATTCCGTTCCTTATCGGCGGATATTATGTACAGGAAAATTTAAGGAAGATGCTTATCCAGGTTCGGAAAAACTGGAGCCTTATGCTTATCTATCTTTTATTTGCGCTTTTTATTCCATTTTTAAATAACACGGCAGAGGGCTTTGAAAACTGGATACTCATAATAGTTCCTTTTGCCGCTTTTCATGCCTGTACTTATTTATATCCTCCCCAGCGATGGATCCCTGTCACCATTTTTTGGTTATCCATCTTGTTTATACTAGTATATCAATATGGCGGGCCCGGATGGTGAGCAATTGTAGATTTTAGATTGAAGATTTGAGATTGATAAGAGAAGTTTTTGCGATATTCAGAATTTGTTAGTAGATATTATAAAATCTGCAATCGTAAATCTAAAATCTGAAATATCTTTGCACTCTACTCAAACTTACAATATGAAATTCGGCGTTGTTGTTTTTCCGGGCTCAAATTGCGACAGGGATATGCATGACGCATTGAAACATGATATGGGACAGGAAGTGATCATGCTCTGGCATAAAGACAAAGACCTAAGCATGTTTAACACAGAAGATTGTATCATTTTACCCGGTGGATTTTCTTATGGCGATTATCTGCGTTGCGGCGCCATTGCCCGCTTCAGCCCGATGATGCAAAGTGTGATCGATTTTGCTAATGCAGGAGGAAAAGTATTTGGAGTTTGTAATGGTTTCCAGATCCTTTGCGAATCACATCTGTTACCCGGCGCATTAGTACGAAACGGACATCAGCAGTTTGCCTGCAAAAATGTTTTTCTTACAAATGAAACAGGTAAGGTTTATAAAGTGCCAATAGCTCATGGAGAAGGTCGCTATTATGCGGATGAAAAAACACTGGATCAATTAGAAAATAATGGGCAGGTGATATTTTATTATTGCGATGAAAAAGGCAGAATAAAGCCAACTGCAAATCCAAATGCGGCGACCAGGAATATTGCAGGAATTTGTAATGCAAACCGGAATGTTTTTGGTATGATGCCGCATCCGGAAAGGGCCACTTCTGAAATTCTTGGCAACACAGATGGTCGGGAGATCCTTAAAAACCTGTTAATGAGTGAGGTTTTGGTGGGTTAAACCTGTAATTCGTACACAAATTCATCAGGTTCGTCAATTTCCATACAAACACTCTGCTTTTCTTTTGCAATATTTGTAGGAGAATTTTAGCAAAAGCATAAAACGATTATCACGATTTTTGCATCTATAAAAGAAAATACAATGAAGGCAGTCTTACTTAGCATGTTTTTGTTCGCAACAATGGCCGTTTCTGCGCAGAATCCAATAGCATGGTCATTTACATCAAAGAAACTGGCGGATAATTCTTACGAGATACACATGACAGCTACGATCGAAAAAGGTTGGCATCTGTATTCACAAGTTCAGCCCGATGATGCTGTTGCTGGTCCTACCACTTTTACTATTACAAATAATCCATTGATAGAATTAAATGGGAAAATTAAAGAGGTTGGGAAGATGCAAAAATTTCATGATAAGGAATTGGAAATTTCAGCAAATCAATACTCGGAAAATGTGGATTTTGTGCAAATAATAAAATTAAAAGGTAAAGCAAAAACAAGTTTTAGCGGAAGCGTGGAATTTCAGACTTGTGATGATAAAAAATGCCTACCCCCGAAAACTGTCAATTTCAAAGTAGCATTGGATTAATGATGAGATAATATTTATTTGACATAGAACGAGTTCATCCTTTGTGAACTCGTTTATTTTTTAAAATAGTTATGCAGGGAATTTTTACACGAAGTTTAGTTTGTTTACTTACAATTTTCATTATCGTTGGCTGTAATCAAGAACAAGCCCAAAAAACCATTCCGGTTGCTGAAGGTGTGTCGCAAGACAGCACAATCTTTAAATGGAATTATAAAAGCAAAAAGACCGGGAAAGGAAAATATGATCTGATCTTTTCTACAAAGGGTACAAAGAACTGGCAGCTTTTTTCTCCTAACCAGGAGTTCGATGCAAAAAAATCTGCGAACTTGACATTTAAAGATTCAAGTATTCTGGTTGATAGCATTAATGAAGTTGGTGAATCAAAAACTTTTCTAAGCTCAATATTCAAATACACCGTAAAAGTTTATGAAGGACAAACTGAATGGAAAATTCCAATTAGTATTGAAGGTGCTGTGCCAGCAAAGCTCCAAGGTAAGCTTTCTTATTCCTATGGAAATAATGAAACCTTAGCCTTTGATGCCGAGTCCATAAATTTTAATGTTGAGATGGAGGGAGGTGTTGAAACCACAACAATTATAAAGATTCCATCCATTGATATAAAAAATCCAACATCGCCTTGCGGCGATGATGGAACTAGTAACAAAAGCATCTTTACAATTTTTTTACTTGGGTTATTTGGCGGGTTGATTGCATTACTCACTCCCTGCGTTTTTCCAATGATACCTGTTACTGTTTCTTATTTTACTAATAAATCACATAATAAGAAACGAGGCAAAACAAATGCAATTCTTTATGGGCTTTTTATATTTCTTATTTATGTTCTCATTACAATACCTTTTCACCTTGCCAATGACACAATAAGTCCTGAGATATTCAATAATATTTCCACGAATATCTGGCTGAATTTATTATTCTTCGTGGTCTTTGTTGTCTTTGCAATCTCTTTCTTTGGTTTTTTTGAAATTGGATTACCTTCTCATTTTGCCAATAAAGCCCATTCAAAATCAGGACATGGAAGTATAGGCGGTATATTTTTTATGGCAGGCACTTTAGCTATTGTTTCATTTTCTTGTACGGGTCCGATTTTAGGAACATTGCTTGTTGGTGTTGCAGACCAGGGAGCGTGGCCGTTAACAGCAGGTGCTGCAGGATTTGGTATCTCTTTGGGGTTGCCTTTTGCATTGTTTGCTATGTTTCCAAACTGGCTTAAGTCACTACCTAAATCTGGTGGCTGGATGACAAATGTCAAAGTTGTTTTGGGTTTCATTGAACTTGCTTTAGCAGTTAAGTTTTTATCCAATGCAGATCTTGTAAAGCAATGGGGAATATTGAAAAGAGAAATATTTATTGGCTTATGGGTGATCATTTCCTTCTTAACAGTTTTATACTTACTGGGTAAAATTAAATTTCCTCATACCGGTCGCATTCACAAAATTTCCTTTGCAAGGATCTTTTTTATTTTTGTTTTTACAGGTATTGGAATTTACCTGATCCCAGGCTTAACCAATAGCAAATCGGCAAATCTTCAATTGATCAGCGGCTTTCCACCGCCTTTATGTTATAGCGTATATAAACATCCGGTGAATTGCGCTGAAAAGTATGAGCCGATAAAAGATTATAACCGGGCATTAGAAAGAGCAGGCAAAGAAAACAAACCGATCTTAATAGATTTTACTGGTTGGGCTTGCGTAAACTGCCGTAGGATGGAGGAAAAAGTTTGGACAAACAAAATAGTAGATAGCCTGATGCGAAATGAGTTTGTTGTAGTTTCATTGTACGTCGACGAAAGGAGGCTCCTGCCACTTACTGAACAAACGGTTTATAAAACTTCAAAAGGCCAGGAAAAATCAATAATTACTGTAGGCGATAAATGGGCAACATTTCAGACTGAAAACTTTGGAGCTACTTCACAACCACAGTATGCAATTATTTCTGCCGATCAAGTAGCATTGACAAAAACAAAATACTACACACCAGATCCCGATAAATTTATTGAATGGCTGGAATGTGGAATTGAAACATATAAGAAAAATAAAAAATAGAATTGCTTTTAAGTTAAACAAAAAACCCTTCTCGATAAAAGAAGGGTTTTTAATTAGGTGTCATTCTGTAAAAGCCTACCAGGTATGGCAAGGTGAAATTTCACTTAAAAGCTGATGGGAGATACAGAATGACAAGGGCTTCGGGGTTTTTTATAAGGCAATTTGTTTTTGCATCATCAGTTTACGAAGATTGATCAGACCGTAACGCATACGACCTAAAGCAGTATTGATGCTGCAGTTTGTCATTGATGCAATTTCTTTAAAGCTCATGTCGGCATAATGGCGAAGAATGATCACTTCACGCTGATCTTCCGGAAGACGGTCAAGCATTTCACGAACACGGTCGTGGCTTTGACGTTTCATCATTTTGCTTTCAGCGCTGTCTTCATAAAAATTGATCACTTCAAAGATGTCTTTGTCATCACCATTTTTAATCGTTGGCGTTCTTTTTACTTTACGGAAATGATCTACACAAAGATTATGGGCAATTCGCATAGCCCATGGTAAGAATTTACCTTCTTCGGTATATCGTCCGCTACGCATCGTATCAATAATGCGGATAAAAACATCCTGGAAAATATCTTCAGCAAGGTATTTGTCCTTTACTAAAAATAAAATGGATGTGTAAAGCTTGTCCTTGTGACGGAGTACAAGAATTTCCAAAGCTTCAGTGTTTCCTTCAACAAATAGTTGAATGAGATCGTTGTCAGTTTTTTTTGCAAATGCTTTCATAAACGGTTTTTGGTGGTTTAGATATTGGTTTTGGTTTTCAGTATGTACGAATGATTAATAAAACAATTAGTGTACAAGTAGTAGAGTCTATAGGCGAGAATTTTTTTGGTTGTTCAGTTATTGTGTAACCGGACAATAAAATTAAGAGAAAAAGTACAACTGCCAACTATCGTAAATTGAATGTCGAATATTTTTTTTAAATGAAATGTTAATGATTGTATTGATTTCTAATGACTCAGCGTAAATTTGTGACCCTTCATGCAAACCACAAAATCGAAAAACTCCGATACAAAACGGGTGAAAGTACCCGGCACCGATGTTATTTTTATTCACGGCGCAAGGGTGCACAACCTCAAAAATGTCAGTGTTGAGATACCTAGAAACAAACTTATTGTGGTCACAGGAGTGTCAGGCTCGGGTAAATCCTCTCTTACTATTGATACATTATATGCAGAAGGTCAACGACGTTATGCGGAAAGCCTGAGTGCTTATGCGAGACAGTTTCTGAACAGGATGAATAAGCCGGACGTCGATTATATAAAAGGTTTATGTCCGGCGATTGCCATCGAACAGAAAGTTATAACACGGACACCACGAAGCACGGTCGGCAGTATGACAGAGATCTATGATTATCTCCGCTTACTATATGCAAGGGTCGGAAAAACTTTTTCACCCGTTTCAGGTAAGCAGGTAAAGAAGGATGATGTAAAAGATGTTGTGGAAACAATAAAGCAACTTAAAGAAGGTGACAAGGTTTATATCCTTATTGCTCTCAAGCAACATAAGAACCGTGAGTTGAGAGAGGAATTAGGCATCCTGGTGCAAAAAGGATTTTCCCGAATGTATGTTGATGGAGAAATAATCAGACTTGAGGATCTGCTTGACGGCAAGGCACAAATAGGAAACAAGAAATCAAAAATATTCGTTCTCGTTGACAGAATAGTGGTAAAAGAATTTGATGAAGATGATATTCATCGCTTATCAGATTCTATCGGGACTGCTTTTTACGAAGGTGAAGGAGATGTATATGTAGAAGTGCAGACTCCGAACTCCGAACTAAAGACTAAGACCTCGCTGCTTCATTTCAACAACCGTTTCGAACTGGATGGATTGCAGTTCGAAGAGCCGTCACCAAATCTTTTTTCTTTTAATAATCCTTATGGGGCTTGTCCAACTTGTGAAGGTTTTAGCCAGGTATTGGGAATAGATGCAGACCTGGTAATTCCTGACAGGAGATTAAGTGTATATGATGGAGCTGTTGCGGCATGGCGTGGTGAAAAAATGGATTGGTGGAGAAAACAATTTATTAAAGTATCTGCCGGTACAGGATTTCCGGTTCATAAACCCATCGGAGATTTGAGTGATAAGCATTATAAACTTTTATGGGAAGGCATCGATAACATTGGCATCAATGATTTTTTTAAAGATGTGGAATCACAATTATACAAAGT
>DASYQG010000378.1:0-4703 GCA_036005825.1 Chitinophagaceae bacterium
ATATTCAGGATCTGCCATCATCGTTTCTGTCATCAATTCAACTTCTTTTTTTCCATTGTCCATCTTCATTGTGGTAGATGATGAGCCCCCGTGAGCTGGCGAATTGCTTGACAGGCCCACTTTCTCCACTTCCGGCATTTGCTTTATCTTCTCATATAATGCAAACCGTCTGTTATCAGGTTTGTCTGAAAAGAAATTCCACTCTGTACGAAAATAAACGATAGCATCTTTTTTATACCCGAGGTCCTTGTTCAATGAAAAATTAATTTGCTTGCTTACGACCAATGTGGCTATAACAAGAAATTGAGCAATAACAAATTGGGTTACCGTCAGCGTTTTTCTTAACCATGCTTTACGGCTTTGTGCAGTGTTTGGGTGGACTTGATTCTTTAAAACGGTAACCGGCTTAAATTTTGTCAGGATCAACGCGGGGTAAAAACCCGAAAATACAGTCATTACCAAAATGAGAAGCAACAGAAATATCCAGACATGTGGCTGATCGATCGAATTAAAATTTATTTCGGGTGGTATAAAATCACTGAAGATCTTTAGCAACCAGGGAAGAATGGCAATTGAAAGTATAGTTGCCAGTAACGTAAGTATAAATGTTTCGGTCAGAAACTGAAATATCAATTCACGTTTTCCGCTACCTAACGTTTTTCTTATGCCTACTTCTTTTGCCCGCTGTGCTGATTGTGCTGTTGTAAGATTAATAAAGTTGATACACCCAAGTAATAAAAGAAAAAAGGCAACTGCCAGTAATCCGTATAAAGTCGGTTTATGTGCCTGGCGACCAACATCGTCAAATGAACCATAATCGGCATTAAAATGAATATCGTTTATAGATTGCAAACGATGCTTTGTATTATCCCTCTGCTGTTCCTTTTTATCCCTGTATTTTTCCCTTAGTGCTGGAAACTGCGCATTTAACTGTTCCGGGCTTGTTCCCTTTTGTAATTTTACAAAGCACTGGGAAACTGAATTTATACTTCCCCAATCATCTCCGCCGAACTGATCTTTCAATCCTGTTGTCATTACAGTAGCTAATGAAATAAATTCTTTGAATTTAAACTCAGTTGCCTTTTCTCTTTGATCTTTTACAATTCCTGAAACAGTAGCTGTAATACTATCATCATAAGTTATGTGCTTACCAATAATTTCATTCGCTGAAAGATTTCCAAAATAGGTCCTGGCCCTTTCCTCAGTAAGCACTACCTGGTAAGGATCTTTTAATGCAGTTTGTTTCGATCCTGCCAGCCAATCGGATTCAAAAAGTGAAAAATAAAATTCATCAGCATAGATAATATTACCCTGTTTTTTAAACTCAGCAGGCGATTGACTACCCGCAACAGGCACGGAAACTTTTACTGAGTAAGTTGTAACAAAATGAGTGGCAGTTTCTATCCCTGCCAGATCTGACCTTAGAGCTTTAGCCATGGGCATGGGCACTCCTGAATTTCTAAACAGAGATTCACCCGGAAAAGTTATATCAGTAATTACCCGGTGTATCCTGTCATTATCTTTCCTGAATTTCTCAAAACTAAATTCAAACTGTACGATCAGGTAAATAACCAAAGCTGCGCTAATACCAATTGCTAAACCGGAGACGTTGATCAGTGAAAATATTTTTTGTTTCCAGAAATTTCTAATGGCGATAATGAAATAGTTTTTAAGCATAAAAATTATTTATTCCGTTCTTAATGATTTAACCGGGTTTGCAATGGCGGCTTTAATCGCTTCGAAACTAACCGTGATCAATGCAACCAGCAACACTAATAATCCTGCGGCCGCAAACATCCACCATGAGATATGTGTCCGATAGGCAAAATCCTGCAGCCATCTACTCATTATATACCATGCTGCCGGCATTGCTATAATGCATGCTAACAATACTAATTTTAAGAAACCGCCCGATAACATTGCTACTATTCCATTTACCGAAGCGCCTAATACTTTTCTTATACCGATCTCTTTTATTTTCTGTGAAGTTGAGTAAGAGATCAAACCATATAATCCAAGACAGGCGATCACCAATGATAGTATAGAGAAGTATAAAAATATTTTTGAAAACTTATCCTCTGCACGATACTGATCTTCAAAAACCTCTTCTGAAAAACTATAATCCAGTAAAGCAGAAGGGAAATTTTTCTTCCAAGTTTTTTCCAGCCATGCTTTAGTCTGCGGGATATTTGAAACATCTGCTCGTAATGTGATCCTTGAAAATCTTTCTCCGGAAGGATAAATTGCTAATGGATTTATTAAATGTTGTAATGTGCTAAAATGGAAATCTTTTACGACTCCTATCACTTTTCCCGGTTGTTCTCCCATTTTAAACGGTTTGCCTATTGCTGTTTCAGGATTGCTCCACCCAAATGTTTTTATAGCATTTTCATTGAGAATAACGGGCCTGATCGAATCTGTAGCAGCGTGAATTCCAAAATTCTCACCAGCCAATAATTTTATTCCATGCACTTTTAAATAATCAGCATCTACCCGAAGCCTTGAAGTATTTACCTGTAAAGGATTGCCATTGATATCAATAGTTTCCGATCCCCCTGAACCAAGGCTACCTAACAAAGAGTTAGAGATCGCCGCACCTGAAATAAGTGGATTGGATAAAATATCATTTTTAAATGCGCCATACCCATTTATTACATCTGTATTTCCATGCACACGTAAAAAAAGCAAACCATCTTTATCATAACCAAGATCTTTATGTTTTATATATGATATCTGGGTGTAAATAATTATGATGCCAGTTACCAATACAAGTGTGATCACAAACTGAGTTACGACAAGAGACTTACGTAACAATATTCCTTTACCACTCGATTTAAAAGCTCCTTTTAATATTCCTATTGGTTTGAATCCTGAAAGAATAATGGCTGGATAAATTCCCGAAAGGAGTCCCAGAAAAATAGTTATGACAAGCAAAAAAACTAACAACATCGGGAATGAGAGCAATGAAAGATCTTTGCCTGTAAGCTGATAGAAAAATGGTTGTAGAAATGTTGAAAGAGTCATCGAAAAAATGAATGCAAGAATCGCAGTAAACACTGATTCGAATAAAAATTGTAACAGCAATTGTCTCATGCCTGCACCTACTACTTTTTTAACACCTACTTCTTTTGCCCTGCTTACGGATCTTGCAGTGGCAAGGTTAGTGTAATTTATTCCTGCGAGCAGCAAAATGAAAATAGCTATCGTTGAAAAGATATAAACCTGTTTTACATTTCCTGTAGGTGCTAATTCATATTGGAGATTCGACCGAAGATGAATATCACTCAATGGTTGTAATTTATAAAAATAGATCTTGCGCCATATTTCAAACCGATCACCAATGTATTTTGCATAGAACTGTGATATCTTATTTGAAAATGCTTTTTGATCTACCCCTTTCTTTAATAATAAATAGGTATAATAACTTATATCACCCCATCCATCCACAGTCAACACATCGGGGTTGGCAACCTCAACTGTTTTAAAAGACGCAAGCATATTAAAAGTGAAATGTGCATTCTTTGGAGGATCGGACATAAGTCCTGTTACTGTATACTGAGCTCCCTTACCCGTACTGTCATTCATATAAATAAGCAGCGTTTGCCCAATAGGGTCCTTGTCACCAAAATATTTTTTTGCAGTTGATTGAGTAAGCACAACTGTAAAAGGTTCATTTAACACCGAACGGGCATCTCCTGTTGTTAGTTTGTAACTAAAAATATCAAAGATCGAAGGATCAGTAACTAATATGCCTGGCTCTAGTATTTGCTGACCATTATGCTCAATTATTTCCTCATGCATATCAAACCGCACTGTGTTTTCTACTTCTGCATAATCATTTTTCAAAGCTTTTGCCATCGGAGCACTTGATACCGCCGATTCAGAAATTCCTGACTCTCTCTTTTCGATTCCTGTTAAGCGAACGATCCTATCATAGTTTGTATTGAATTTATCATAGCTCAATTCATCATTTACCCAAAGAGCAATGAGGGCAAAACATGTTAACCCAACAGATAAACCTATTATGTTCAGAAGCGAATAAGTTTTATTTTTTACCAAACTTCGCCAGGTTTGTTGCAAATAATTTCTGATCATAATTATTTTTTTATTCTGTTCTCAAAGATTTTACCGGGTTTGCAATTGCCGCTTTAATTGCCTGGAAACTCACCGTTAATAAAGTAATAAACAGGGCACCTCCAATGGCAACGGCAAATATCCACCAGCTTATTTCTGTGCGGTATTCATATTTCTGTAACCACTGACTTAGGAAATAATATGCAAGGGGAGTTGCGATGAGACAGGCAATGATCACCAGTACTACAAAATCTTTTGATAGCATTTGCCAAAGATTATGTACAGTTGCACCCAGCACTTTACGAATACCAATTTCCTTTGTACGTTTTTCAGCAATAAAAGATGCGAGTCCAAACAAGCCAAGACAGGAAATGAAAATAGCCAGGACAGCAAATACTGAAGCCAATTTCCCGACTCGCTCTTCTGCGGCGAACTTTAAACCGTACTCTGTATCTACAAATTTGTAATCAAATGGCACGGACGGAACCAGTCTTTTAAATATGGATTCCATTTTAACCAGCGCTTCGCCAGCTGCCAGCTTTGGATTAATACGGACATGGATGCACTCAATTGCTTCCTCGTAATTAACCAGATAAATAGTTTGCCTTACCGGATCAAACGGCGATTCC
>DASYQG010000379.1:0-3359 GCA_036005825.1 Chitinophagaceae bacterium
TCGGAATGAAATTTTACTATGTCGCGTTTTTACTAATGACATCCTTCTTGTTATGTCCTTGTTATGCAATTTCAATGGATACGATTTAGCAAGCTTAAGCAATGAATATGCTTCGACGTGCTGGTTCGAATCCAGTCTCGGGCATTAATTCATACTCAGGCAATCTTTTTTAAGATTGCCTTTTTACTTTTTCTGATAAACCCTTTACTAATAAATAATTTTTGAGCGAATATTATTTCGTTCTTACTCTCACATACTTTACATCGCCTGGTGTGATCGCAATCGCTTTATTGCCAAAACTGTTTCGGATATAAGTAAGCACATCTGCTATTTGCTGATCTGTTAAATGATTATGCGGAGCCATCACATTACTATACGTTTCTCCGTCAATTTCTTCATGAGTATTCATTCCCTTTAAAATAATTCTTATAAGTTTTGTTTTGCTCCCCACCACATGAGGCGTTTTTTCTAATGGTGGATTAAGTCCTGGCACACCGCTTCCATCAACCTGGTGACATGCAATACAGAATTGTATATAAACTTTTTTACCTCTATCCATCGTTGCTTTATCAATTGTTGAATTATTGAAAGCTATTAATATTATCAAACACGCAGGAGTAAGAAAGATGATCTTTTTCATTAACTACTAATTGTTTTTATAAACAATTTTATAAATCGTTCCTTTTACATCATCACTCACGTATAAAGCTCCGTCGGGTCCTTGTGCTAATCCACAGGGCCGGTGTTGTGCCTGTTTTGGCGACATCACTGTTTCCACACCCGCAAAACCATCTGCAAAAATTTCCCAGTGACCACTTGGTTTGCCCTCTTTAAAAGGTACAAACGCTACATAATAACCCTCTTGTTTTTCAGGTGAACGATTCCATGATCCATGAAATGCAATAAAAGCTCCGTTCTTATATTTTTCAGGAAACATTTTGCCAGTATAAAATAATAAAGCATTCGGCGCTACATGTGCAGGAAATGCAACAATGGGTTGTTCTACTCCTTCGCAACGTGTTGTTTTTTTTCCATCACCTCCATATTCAGGAGCTAACACTTTTTTGTTTTGTTGTATGTCGAAATAACAATAAGGCCATCCGCAGTTTGCTCCTTTTTTTATCATGAACATTTCTTCCGCAGGAATGTCAGCATTTTGTTTAGCATTAAAATATTCTGGAAACATATCCAGTTGATCACGGCCATGCTGTATAACAAACAATTCATTTATTTGATAATTCCAGTCGAGTCCCATTACATTACGTAAGCCAGTTGCATAACGTACTCCATCTTTATAAGTTTGATTTATTTTATCAGCCCTGAATTGCCAGATTCCACCTGCAGAATCTAATACAGGGCAAGGATCTTTTCCTTTTGAACCGGCACCTCTGTCTATTTCCTGACAGGAATTTAAAGGAGATCCTATATTCACATAAATATTTCCTTTGTCATCTAATACTAATGATTTGGTATTATGTTGTCTCCCATTTATTAATCCAGTAATAATTTTTTCAGGTGAATTCGGCTTTATCACTTCTTCGTTTTCGTCTAGTTGATAGCGAAATATTTCATCGTTGGAAGATGCATACAGAAAACCATCCTTAATAGTAATACCTGTGCCAATATAATTACCAAAACTTTTTATGTCATCAATTTTTCCATCACCATCAGTATCTTTTACCCGTAAAATACCCTTTCCTTTTACCAGCTTGCTTAATTTAATATACAAAGCTCCTTTTTTTGTTACTACAATATGACGGGCTCTACCTACACTATCTGCTAATGCTGATGCACTAAATCCTGCAGGTAATTTTAAACCTGCATTTTCTATTTTTTCAACTGTGTTTTTCTTTGCTTTCGGGTTCAGCAAATCTTTTACAGGATCAATGATCAATACTGTCATCAATAATAATGGCCCAAAAAAATATTTACGCATAAACTTTGTTTAGAACTGATCTTCTTTTGTACAAATAAAGAAAAAAGGTTTGTACCGGGGAATTTGATCATTGCCGTATCATTCAGCGATTTTAGCATTGAAAACTCACTCGTTTTCACATAAATGATTGCTAAAAATATTTGGGCAAACGTTTCCGAAATTCATCAATTTTGTATGTTGAGCCTAAAAGCCTGCCCTGATTTATGAATAATGTAACGCTGAAAATGCTAGCCGAAGAATTGAACATGTCGCCTTCAACTGTTTCCCGTGCTTTGAGGGATAGCCATGAAATAAGCCAGGAAACTAAAGATCGTGTAAAAGCTCTTGCAGCCAAACTTGACTTTCAGCCCAATCCCCATGCAAGCAGCTTACGAAAAAATAAAAGCAGAACTATCGCTGTTATTATTCCGGAGATACAAAACAATTTTTTTTCCCAGGTTATGAATGGAGTTGAGGAAGTGGCGCGGCAAAAAGGCTACCATGTACTGATCTATCTTACTCATGAAGATTATAAAAGAGAAAAGGATATTTTACACTTGTTGCGAAGTGGAAGAGTGGAAGGGGTAATGATCTCTGTGTCGAACACGACCAGGAGTTTTGAACACTTAGAGGCTTATTGTAAAGAAGAAATTCCCTTGATATTTTTTGACAGGGTTTGTGAAAACATGGATGTACCCTGCATCACAACGGATGATGCAGGAGCCGCTTTTAAAGCAACAGAACATTTGCTGAAAGCCGGATGTAAGAAAATTGCTTTTCTTTCCATGGCAGGAAACCTTTCTATCAGCTGTGGACGTAAATCTGGCTATGTAAAAGCATTAACAAAATATGGTCTATCAGGCAGTGAACTGGTTATAGAATGCGGACCTGACGATGAGGCTAATCGCCAAAAAATTCGTCAGCTATTAGAAAGTGAGCAAAAGCCTGATGGGATCTTTGCCGCTGTAGAAAAATTTGCTGTCAATACTTACGAGGTGAGCAGGGAGCTTGATATAAGAGTGCCTCAACATTTGAAAGTGATCAGCTTTTCAAATCTCGCTGCTGCTGCATTGTTTAACCCGCCGCTATCAACTATTGTACAGCCTGCTTATGATATGGGTCGTGAATCTGCCAATATCCTTTTTAAGATAATTGACAAGAAGAAATTATTGTCTGCTGAAAAGAAAATGGTTATTCAATCACATCTCATAATCAGGGAATCAACCACAAGTAAACAATATGCAAAGCCTTCTGTGTTGTTAAAACCATAGTGCCGTTTGCAACACCTTTAATTTTTCCAACTATTAATTATAAAGATACTCCCCGCTTCCAGGGTATGAAATCATCCTGGCACCTCACCCTCTTATCCCTCTCCTTCAGAGAGGGACGGTACTGCAGTACAAATCCAAACTTATAGTTCTTGATATCTGCTATCAAATAAGTT
>DASYQG010000380.1:0-15201 GCA_036005825.1 Chitinophagaceae bacterium
TGAAGATTATTTTAAAGATGTTATAAAAAAACATGAGCTGACCAGGCCGGAAAAAGAAAAAGATCGCATCGATCATATGCGGACGATCCGTGCACAAACAGGAAATGTTTTTATGGCTTACCGTGACGTAATGGAAATAAATGCACTGATCAATGGATGGAAAGCGAAGAATACACCTGAATATGATTTTATCGCAAACGATGGAATAAAACACACTGTATGGGTGATCAATCGTGATGATGTTATCAATTCGATCACCAATTTATTTGCCACCAAAGTTCCCAATACTTATATCGCCGATGGTCATCATCGTGCTGCATCGGCCGCTAAAGTAAGCAAGCAATTGCCGGATAGCGGGGATGCAAAATTTTTCCTCACAACAATTTTTCCTGAAAGCCAGCTGGCGATATTGGATTATAATCGTGTAGTAAAAGATCTGAACGATCTTACTACTGAAGAATTTATTGGCGCCTTACAGGATGATTTTATGCTCACTTACAGTCCTGAGCCTGTAAAACCTGCCGTGCTGCATGAGTTTGGTATGTATCTTGAAGATGAGTGGTATATTTTGACTGCAAGAGAAGGAACTTATCGGAATGATCCTATTGGTGTGCTGGATGTAACCATCTTGCAAAAGAATGTTCTGGATAAAATTCTTGATATCGATG
The DNA here is from genome assembly GCA_036005825.1 of Chitinophagaceae bacterium. GTDB lineage: Bacteria > Bacteroidota > Bacteroidia > Chitinophagales > Chitinophagaceae > VBAS01. The sequence goes on from DASYQG010000380.1 coordinate 669, forward strand.
ATCCAAGAACAGATACCCGGGTAGATTTTGTTGGCGGCATTCGTGGACTGGAAGAATTGGAAAAAAGAGTGAATAGTGGTGAAATGGCCGCAGCTTTCAGTTTGTACCCGGTTACTATCGAACAGCTTTTTGCAATTGCGGACAGTAGAAAGGTGATGCCACCAAAAAGCACCTGGTTTGAGCCAAAATTGAGGGATGGGTTATTGACTCATTTGATCTAAGCTGTGAAATAATTTATAATCTGTTAACGGAAACTTTATTGCCATATCTCTTTTAATTTACTTTGTATTATGAAAAAAATCATTTTCCTCTTTTCACTTTTTACCCTCTCTTTTGCTGTTTTTGCACAGGATGATCCGAAGACAATGCATCAGACTGCCCGTGGTTTTATGGCGCAGGCCGATTGGGATAATGCAATTCTTGTATTGAATCGTTTGCTTCAAACTGATAAAAATAATCTTGAGTATAACAAAGACATGATCCAATGCTATTATTTCAAAAGAGATTATGAAAAGGCAGTGGAAGGAGTAAAAAATATCGTCAATCGCGATGATGCCGATGTCATGACATTTCAAATAGCAGGAAATGTTTATAAAGCACTTGAAGATCCGAAAGAATGTGAAAAGGTTTATAAAGCCGGTATTAAAAAATTTCCAAAAAGCGGAGCATTATATAGTGAATATGGAGAATTATTATTTCAAAAGAAAGATTATAGTGCCATTGATCTTTGGGAAAAAGGAATTGAAATTGATCCGGCTTTTAGCGGTAATTATTACAATGCAGCACTCTATTATTTCTATACAAAGGACAAAGTGTGGGGCCTCATCTATGGCGAAATTTTTGTGAACATGGAAAGCCTAAGCCAGCGTGGAGCTGCCATGAAAGAACTCTTATTTAAAGGTTATAAAGAAAAATTGTTTAAAGAAGCTGACCTGATGAAGGGTGAAGAAAATAATAAAAGCCCTTTTGCAAAAGCTTTTCTGCAGGCGATGGACAAACAATCGGGTCTCGTTTCAAAGGGAGTAACAACCGCTTCACTCACTATGGTAAGAACAAGATTTATTCTTGATTGGTATGAAACTAATGCTGCAAAATTTCCTCTACGCCTTTTTGATTATCATCAGCAATTGCTGCGTGAAGGAATGTTTGACGCTTACAATCAATGGTTGTTTGGCACCGTGGAAAATCTTACTGCTTACGATAACTGGACAAAAACACATCTTGACGAATACAAAGGATTCACTGCTTTTCAAAAGACCCGGGTTTTCAGAGTACCACCAGGACAGTATTATCAGTCAAAATAAACCTCGTTTGTCCAGCCTAAGGCTGGACTTTTTTATTCTTTAAATTTTTACCTAATTTGTTCAGGATTCATCTTGCCATTATTTGAACCGACAAAATTTTGCTGATGCAAAAACCCACACGATTATTTGATTGCCTGGAATATCAATTGAAGGAACTTCCTTTACCTGATATGTTTGCTGCAAAAGAAGGAGGCAGGTGGAAACAGTATAGTACAGTTGAGGTGAATGATATAGTGAACCAGCTTGCTTCAGGTTTGCTTCATCTTGCTATTTCACCAAATGATATGTCTGCAGAAAATCGGGATAAGGTTGCGATCATTAGTAAAAATCGTCCCGAATGGCTAATGATTGACCTGGCTGTACAAAAGATCGGTGCTGTACTTGTGCCAGTTTATCCAACTATTAATGTAAATGAATTACAATTTATCCTGAATGACTCACAGGCAAAATTGATATTTGTAAATGACGAAGAATTATTTCTGAAAGTAAAAAGCATACAACATCTTGTTCCCTCACTGAAAAATATTTTTACTCTTGAGCATGTAACAAATGCAACATACTGGAAAGATTGCCTTAAACCCGCAACTACCGAAACAATAGCTACCATAGAGCAATTATCTTCAAAAATCACACCTTCCGATCTTGCTACTATCATTTATACTTCCGGCACCACTGGTACACCCAAAGGTGTCATGTTAAGTCATAACAACATCGTAAGCAATGTTTGCGACAGCAATTGTGTATTTGAAGAAATTGGCGTGGAAGGAAAAAGAGCATTGAGTTTTTTACCATTGAATCATGTATTTGAAAGGATGGTAAGCTACATATATATATACAACGGTGTTTCTGTATACTATGCTGAAAGCATGGATAAGATCGGTGACGACCTAAAAGAAGTAAAGCCTTTGATCTTCACAACAGTTCCCCGGCTGTTAGAAAAGGTTTATGAACGTATAATGGCAAAAGCTGCAACACTAACTGGTATCCAAAAGAAATTATTTAACTGGTCTTTGGGTCTTGGACTAAAATATGATATCAGTAAAAAAATGGGGGTCTGGTATTATTTACAGTTGGGCATAGCCAATAAACTAGTATTTAGTAAATGGCGTGAGGCTTTAGGCGCCAATGTAAAAGCGATCGTTACCGGTTCAGCAGCCTGCCAGGTAAAATTGTTGAGAGTGTTTACTGCTGCTAAAGTTCCCATTCTTGAAGGATATGGATTAACAGAAACATCTCCTGTAATAACTGTGAACCGCATGAATCCACAGAATAGAATGTTTGGTACTGTAGGAACATTAATTGATAATGTAGAAGTAAAAATTGCAGAAGATGGCGAGATACTTTGTAAAGGACCAAACGTTATGATGGGCTATTATAAACGCCCTGACCTTACTACAGAAGTTTTAAAAGATGGATGGTTTCACACCGGTGACATCGGCGTAATGATCGATAATAAGTTTTTAAAGATCACGGATCGCAAAAAGGAGATTTTTAAAACATCGGGTGGCAAATATGTGGCGCCGCAACCTATCGAAAATAAAATGAAAGAATCAAAATGGATCGAGCAAATGATGGTGACAGGTGCTGAACAAAAATTTACCGGCGCCCTGATCGTTCCTGCTTTTAATGCCTTAAAAGAATGGTGTGCTGAACATGGAGTAGGATTTAACGGCAATGAAAAAATCATAAAGAACGAAAAAATAATCAACCTTATAAAGGATACTGTTGAACGTTATAATCAGAATTTTAACCAGGTTGAACAAATAAAAAAATTTGAATTACTTCCGCATGAATGGAGTGTGGAAGGCGGTGAGTTAACTCCCACATTGAAACTGAAACGCAAAGTGATAATGGAGAAATACAAAGATGCTATTGAAAGAATATACAACTGATCATCCTGAACAAAAAAGCCACTCATAAAAATGAGTGGCCGATTCACCACATTAACCAACCTATCTAAGCAAATAGGTATATCTGTAAAATTCAATTACACGCTATCTCGTTTCATTATTATTTACTCTTTTTTCTGAGTTGTACTCTTTTTCTTGTTTTTATCAGCGTCAGTATGGGCAGGCTGCTTTGTTGTCGCTGGTTTTGCTGCGGGTTTTGTTGCTGGTTTTGTTGCTGCCGGCTTTGAACTGGTCTTTGTTGTTGTTGTTGTTTTTGTTTTTGTACTGGTTGCTGTGTTCTTAGTTGTATTTGCAGGTGACACTGAATTTACCGTGCTTTTTGATTCTTTTTTAGTTACTTCTTTTTTCTGAGGCGGGTTTGTTTTAGCAGGTGTTGTTTGTGCATAGCTGATTCCCCCAACTGTTAAGAGCATCAATGCTGCAAAAAAGATCTTTTTCATTTGTAGTTACAATTTAAATGTGATTAAAATTTGTTTATACAAAGTTTGATCCCTGGATCGGCTATTTCCAAATAAACCAACCCGATTAACCCGGGATTAACCGAGGTTAATTGATTGTTAGCCAAAAATTTCCTTTAACTTCTGCTTAACCGGGTCGATAATTAAAGACGATCAAATAAATCACAACTTTGTGGTGTAATTTGTACTAATGCGTTCGAATACCATACGCCTTTTTATCCTTATCGCTTCTTTGTTAATTGCGGTCATTATTGCCTTGCAGGTATACTGGCTGAATAAAACTTACACCTTCGAAAAAACAGAGTTTAACACATCGGTAATAAAAAGTATTCGGGGCGTATATGAAGATCTGCCATTGCTTTATGAGTCGTCCGAAAAACTACAATCACTCATTGAAAAGACAAATGCGGATAGCTACATGTTCAGGATTGACAGTATTCCTGCAAAAGATTCCCTGGTCTTTTATATGCATAGTGAACTGGAGGGCTTTGATATTTTCACTGACGGTAAACTGTCAGTGTACGACTATTTAAAGAACAGGTATGTTTATGATGCCTATTTGCCCTCTGCTGGTTCTGGGTATGCTAATGATACCAGCATGATCCTGCCACTTGTTCAAAAAAATAATTCTTATGTTCATTTGTATTTCCCGCATAGAAATAAATATATCATTAATCAAATGACCGGCTGGATCGTATCAAGTGCATTATTGTTATTGGTATTGATTGGCTTTGCTGCTTCGCTTTACTATTTCTTTAAACAAAAATTTTTGGTAGAGATACAAAAAGATTTTATCAATAATGTAACGCATGAATTCAGCACTCCTCTTTCGGTTATTGAACTTTCTGTTGATGGTTTAGAAAAACCGACTGCTCATACAAACCAGGAAAAACAACAGAAGTTCATAAACGCTATTCGTTACCAGGCAGATTATTTGAAAAATCATATTTCCAATCTTGTAACAACGGTGGTAGCGGATGAATACCAATTTGTATTAAAAATGAGACCCGTTGTTCCAAATGAATTACTTAAAAAAGTCATTGCACAACTGGAGCCACTACTAAACAAAAAAGCGGGGATAGTTGAATGGAATCTTGATGAAGAAAACAGCAGCATAATGGCTGATGAAGAAAATTTATACCTCGCTTTTTTTAATATTATAAACAATGCGATCAAGTATTCTCCGCTGCCGAAAATAATTATCAGCACCATAAAAAATTCTCATAAATACACCATTAGTATAAAAGATAATGGTGCCGGCATGGAATCTTCGGAGTATAAAAAGATCTTTCGGAAATTTTATCGTGTACAGAATGGAAACGTTCATAATACAAAAGGTCTTGGTCTGGGATTATATTTCACAAAAAAAGTAATTGATGGCCATCATGGAAGGATCGAAGTGCATAGTTTGCCGGGTATTGGAACAGAATTTAAAATTGAATTATCACTAAAGAAATAATGATGGAAACAAAAGGAAGAATTTTACTGGCTGAAGATGATGATCACTTGCGGGAGCTGGTCAAAGACGCATTGGAAGATGAAGATTACGAGGTAACAGGTTGCTCAAACGGGCAGGAAGCAATTGATTCATTTGATAAAAATAAATTTGACGTCTGCCTGCTGGATATCATGATGCCGGTGAAAGATGGTTTTACTGTTGCTAAAAAGATCCGGCAGCAAAGCGATGTCATTCCTATTCTTTTTATAAGTACCAAAACATTGATCGAAGATAAAATTGAGGGTTATCAAAAAGGGGCTGACGATTATATTGTAAAGCCTTTTAATATGAAAGAACTTTTATTAAAGCTTGATGTTTTTTTACGCCGCACAAAAAAAATGTTCAGCGAAACAAAACAGGAGTTCAATTTTGGAAAAATACATTTTTCTTACACTGATCTTCGCTTAACAAACGATGATGGTGTCTTCGATCTGAAACAAAAAGAAGCTGATCTCCTAAAATTTTTATGCGAGCATCCAAACCGGATCTTAAAAAGAGAAGAGATATTAATGGCCGTATGGGGTAAAAATGATTATTTTCTCGGCCGAAGCATGGATGTATTTATGAGTAAAGTGCGAAAATATTTGCGTGCTGATCCGAATGTAATTTTGGAAACAATTCATGGGACAGGTTACAGGTTCACAGTGCCGGTTGTTTGATTTTTTTTAATCAACTTTTGTAATTCTATTAAGCTTTCGTTGCGATGCACAGCCTGCACTGAGCGAAGCGAAGTGTTCATCTTTCTGAAATACTATTCAACTAATTGTGAATGGTGAATAGTCAATTGTCAAATAAGAAATATGACAAAAATCAGTCAATCCCATTCACTCGTTTAACCACCGCTTAACACCGTTTATTTTCGTTCCTGTTCAATTTTACAATCTAATCTAAAGCACTTAGCTTTCTCGAACAGTTGGTTTTGGTTAACCCCTTTGTATCAACACGGGGGTTATTTTTTATCTAGTTGCGAGGCAACGACAAGATGATTGTCTTACAGCCTGCTTTTTTTAAATCGTCTATTTCAATTATTTTTAAAGATGCCGCCGGGATTTTTAAAAATAAAAGGTCGTGCCGCCAGGGTTTGGCAGAATCTAAAACAGGGAATGTCACTTGCATGGGCTGCTTCTCCAAAACTTCTTATTCGCTACACATTATTGGGAATGTTCAATTCGATCATCCCTCCTGTAACCGTTTTACTTGGTGCATTGCTGGTAAATAAAATTGCAGAAGCAAAAATACATCCGCTTCAGTTCAATGATCTTTTACCACTCGTTGTTGGCTTATGGATATGTTTTATCATACAAAGAACAATTGGTTCATACATCGGCTATGGAAGAAATCTTTATGTACGACGTGTTGAGTTAGAAGCCGAACGTCGGTTACTTGACAAAGCATCGAGAGTTGATCTCGGACATTTTGATAATTCTGATTGGCATGACCGGCTTGCCCGGGCAAAACGTGATGTTTCATGGAGACCAGGTGACCTTACCTGGTCAGTGCTGGGATTATCGGGTAATCTTGTTACAATAATTTTAATGGCAGGTTTATTGGCAAGTCTTCATTGGTTGTTAGTCGTTCTGGCATTGGCTACCTCATTGCTGTCATTGATAATTGAAAGTCGTGTAACATCCCGTTTATATAAATATTATTACCAGGAAACTCCTGAAGAAAGAGAAAGAAATTATATCGGTGAATTATTAATACAGCCAAGAACAATTAAAGAGATCAAAGCGTATGTACTGGCCGATTATCTTTTAGGACGACATAAAAAAATCTCAGATCATCTTTTCAAACAAAGAGAAAAAATGTATCAGTCAGGTGTCAGGATCTCCATGATAAGCGGAATTGTAACCGGGACAACGCTGGCACTTGCTTATGTATTTGTAGGCTTGCGTGGTATACAAGGCACTATCAACCCCGGTGGTGTTGTATTGGTGATAGGCGCCTTTTCATCTGTTGCAGGAACACTTGGACAGATATCAAGCACTTTTGTAGCCGTTGATCAGCACACAAGATTTCTTGGTGATTATTTTTCATTTCTTAAAATTGAAGCATTACTACCTGTGCCTGAAAAACCTGTTTCTATTCCTGATGGACCTGTTGATGGTATTAGTTTTGAAAATGTCAGCTTTCATTATCCCGGAGGACACGGCGAAGCAATAGAAGATTTGACTTTGAATATTCGCAGCGGTGAACTTATTGCATTGGTTGGTGAAAACGGCGCCGGCAAAAGCACTCTTGTAAAATTATTACTGCGTTTTTATGATGTACAAAATGGCTCAGTAAAAATTGGCGGCATTGATGTAAAGGATATGGATCCGGAAAACCTGCGCAGTCGCATCGGCATATTGTTCCAGGATTATGCCACGTATGAACTTTCAGTCAGAGAAAATGTAATGATGGGCTGGCCTTATGATAAAGCTGACGATGAAAAAGTGATGAAAGCATTAAAAGATTCAAGAAGCGAGTGGCTGGTAAAGAAACTGGCAAATGGTCTTGATTCAAAAGTGGGAAGATTATTTGAAGGCGGACATGATCTATCCGGCGGCGAATGGCAACGGCTTGCATTGGCAAGGATCATGTATCGCAATGCTGATATCTGGATACTGGATGAACCGACATCGTCACTCGATCCTGAAGCTGAAGCTGCCATCTTTGCAGAACTCAAAGAAAATTTGAAAGGGAGAATTGGAATTGTGATCTCTCACCGATTTTCAACTGTTCGCATTGCAGACCGCATTGCTGTTATTGACGAAGGACATATAAAAGAACTAGGTACACACCATGAATTACTGGCTGCAGGAAATACTTATGCAAGATTATTCGAATTACAGGCTTCGGGATACCGGTAAAATCAGGTTAAACTGTCCTTTATACTACCCAATAAGTAAAATTTAAGAATTCTTTTTAAAATATGTGGCTCTTACAGCTAGTAAAAGTAAGAAGAGAAGTATTTTTCACTTTTATCGGATGTGCTTACAATTGTTCGTCGCCGATAAAGTATCCATATCAAAAAGAAAAGACCATTTCGTGCCGCTTATTTATATCAAAAAATATTCGCTCAAGGAAATTCTACTTTCATTATCTAAGACAAGTAAACAAAAATTACTTCCTTATGTTGTACTTTTCATTGTTGGTATAATTTCAAACTTCTCCGCAAAAGCTCAATTCACTATCGATAGTTCCTATATAAAAAAATTTGCTAAGGAAAATGACGTAGAAGTGTACACTGGTATAAAAAAAACTTCTTTCCGTTTCCGGCAATTGGCTAACGATAATTTTATAAGCCAGCATAAGCTTTTTGCAAATACCAGTGCCTATACAGGTTTTACAATTGATTATAACTGGTTATCGCTTGATTTTTCAAAAAACATTCCGAACACTTCAGTGGCTAAGCAGAGTACTTCCATTAAAGTGTTAGGCATTCATCTGCATAAAACACATAATAAATTCTTATTCGAAGCGGGAACCGATAAATACAAAGGGCTCATACTTCAACTTAACAGGCGGGAACAGAATTTTGAATACTATGATGACATAAATTACAGAAGTTACTTTACCCGCATCACTTATATTTTCAATGCAGAAAAATTCTCATTGAAGGCCGCAAGAAGTTTTTCCCTATTACAGGCCAAAAGTGCTGGCAGCTTTATGGTCACCGTATCTCCATTCTTTCAGCGGTTTAGTTTAGCCGGTGGATTTAATGAATACGAAAGATCAGACAGTACATTTCTTTCCGAGATAAGTAAAAAACCTTCTTCCCTTAATTTACTGGTGAGTGGAGGATATACTTACAATTTTATTTTTAATGATGGTGAGTGGAGTGTCAACCCGGGCATATTTGCCGGACCAGCGGTGGAGAAAAATTTATACCCGAAAGAGGGCCAATCGTTAAAACTTATTGCTAATTACCAGTTAGTGTTGAATGGTGGCTATAACGGGCAGCATTTTTATTTTCATGTAAACGCTATCTATTATAACGTTACAAATCATTTAATGAATTCTAAAATGTCAATTAATAACCGTGGAGCAAGTCTTACTGTTGGGTATAGAATCGGGAAATTGAAAAATAAAATATTGGGAGTTATTTGATAATGCCTCATTACAGATATAAAGATCATTTTTCATGCTGTGCGCCTTCTTTTACACCAAAAACATGCAACACATAAGGAAATAAAGCATCAATCGTTTCACTAACGCCTTTTGGAGAACCTGGAAGTGTTATTACTAAAGTATTTTTTATAAAACCAGCCACGCCACGGGAAAGCATAGCATAAGGTGTTCTTTGTTGTCCATAATTTCTTGCCGCTTCCATAATACCAGGAATTTCCCTGTCAAGCAATGGGGCAATAGCATCGGGAGTAACGTCTCTTGGTGATAAACCGGTGCCGCCGGTTAAAAGAATAAGATCATAATCTTCTTTGCTTAACTGCCTGACTTTTTCCTGTATCGTTGAAAGATCATCGGGAATAATTTCATGATGATCAACTGATAATTTTAATTGTTTCAGTTTTTCAAGAATTGTTTTACCACTTTTATCTTCTCTTTCTCCTGCAGCAACACCATCAGAACAAATGATAACAGCACAACGAAGATCACTTGATTGCTGATCTTTAAAATCTGTTTTGCCACCTTTCTTTGCCTTTAATTTAATTGTTGAAATTTCAACTCCTTTATCAAGAGGTTTCAGCATATCATAGATCGTCAATGCGGTGATAGCAGCGCCATGCATTGCTTCCACTTCTACACCGGTTTTATAGATCGTATGAACTTCTACGGTAATAATAATATTTAATCCATCCAGCTCATGAGTAATAGAGGCATATTCTACCGGCAATGGATGACAATCAGGAATTACATCACTTGTTTTTTTTATTGCAAATAAACCAGCAGCTCTTGAAAATTCAAACACATCACCTTTCGGAACAGCCTTATTTTTTATTGCATCAATCGTTTCTTGTTTCGAAACAGAAACAATTGCTGTTGCAATCGCTTTACGAAGGCTATTTGATTTAGAAGTAATGTCGACCATAATTATTTATTCTCTTTCCAATGATAAGTTTCATCTGTGAGTAATTCCTTTCCCCATACCGGCAGTTCTGCTTTTAATCTTTCCACTGTTTCTTCGCAGGCATCAATTGCCGCTTTACGATGTGCTGATGATGTAAACACAAATAAACTGATCTCGCCTGCTTTTACATTTCCCAGGCTATGATACACATGCATACAAGTCAGATCATATTTTGCAAAAATATCTTCACGAATAGTATACATTTTTTCCAATGCCATGTCTTCATAAGCTGTATACTCTATTGAAGCTACCTCCTTGCCATCAATTTTATCGGCTCTAACCTGTCCTAAAAAAATACTGTGCCCGCCAATATCCGTTTTGCTGCTGTGCTTTTGAATACTATCAGCGATAAACGATGAGGCTATCGGCCCTTGTACAAATATGTTCTTTGGTTTTCTTTCTTTCATGCTGGTTGTTTAGGCTGCTCCTTCTTCCATTGCACAATACCTCCTCGCAGGCTGTACACTTTCTTTGCGTCTCCAAAAATACCAGATAAAATCTTTGCAGCCAGCAAACTTCTTTTACCTGATTGACAAAAAGTAATAACGGTACCAGATTTAATTAGCGGAGTGTTATCTGCAAGTTGCGCTAAAGGAATCCTGATATGATTAAATTCATTTATAGCTGGCATTTCATGCAGTTCTCTTACATCTATCACATCAATATTTCCTCTCGCTATCATATCATTAAAAATACCTGAATCAATTTCATTTTGTTGAACAGGTGCTGCACAAAGCCATTCATAATCTATTTTTAAAAACTCCTTTTCGTCTTTTGGGATCAATGATCTTGTATCTTTTCTTGCTGATAAATTAAGTTGATAAACCTGGTTGTTTAATGCATTATAGGTAAACAATTGATCAATCAAAGGTTCTCCAATCCCGGTAATCAATTTAATTGTTTCATTCGCCATCATTGTACCAATGATACCAGGCAACACTCCCAATACACCAGCTTCTGCACAATTTAATACTTCCCCATCCTTCGGAGGATCTGGAAAAATATCTCTGTAATTAACATCATCGGATTTTCCATTTCTAAAAACACTTACCTGTCCTTCAAATTGAGAAATCGCACCATATACCAACGTCTTGCTCAGCAATACACATGCATCATTGATCATATAGCGTGTAGAAAAATTATCCGTACCATCGACGATCACATCAAACTCGTGAATCAGCGACAATGCATTTTGCGTAGCCAGTCTTTCGTTGTAAGCGATAATTTTTATTTCCGGATTCAGTTGCTGTAAAATATGTGCTGCCCGTTTTGCTTTTGATAAACCTATATCATTCACGGAATACAAAACCTGGCGATGAAGATTGTTTAATGCAACTACGTCATCATCAACGATCCCGATTGTACCAACACCAGCCGCAGTCAAATATTGTAATGCCGGACAACCCAAACCACCAGCGCCAATCACCAATACTTTTGCTTTCAGCAATTTTTGCTGCCCCTCTTCACCGAATTCCGGTAAGATGATCTGGCGATGATAACGTTCATATAAATTTTGATCACTCATTTTTTATCCGCCTGAAAATGGTGGCAGCAAAGCCACCATGCTTTTTTTATTCAAAACCGTGTTTTCATTTATCACTTGTTTATCTACGGCTATTACATATTTTGTAGTTGCCAACTCAGGGTAGCGCTTATTCAATGAATCTACTAAGCTGTTAGTATCCGGAACATTATCTACCGAAACTGAACTTCCGGCTATATCTGCAAGTTTGCCAAACAAAATGATCTTTACGCTCATAAAATAATAACAGGACAACAAATTTACTTATACTGTCTCTAATGGCATATTTAAAATTTACCTTTGTACAAACTCTAAAGATATGGGTAAAGAGCATAGCCAAATCACAAAAGAACAGAAGGAATTTATTGAAAATCAAAAGTTATTTTTTGTATGTACTTCACCGCTTGATGCAAACGGGCATATTAACCTTTCCCCAAAAGGTTTTGATTGTTTCCGTGTATTATCAGCTACCCGTGTTGGCTATCTTGATATTGTTGGCAGCGGCAATGAAACATCTGCTCATCTTTTAGAAAATGGCCGCATCACTTTCATGTTCTGTGCCTTTGACGGACCGCCAAAAATTTTGCGGCTTTATGGAAAAGGGAAAACTGTTCTGCCCGGTGATGAGGAATGGGAAGAACTATCGAAACATTTCACTATTCTTCCAGCAACAAGACAGATCATTGTAGCAGATATTTTTAAAGTAAAATCATCCTGCGGTTTTGGTATTCCATATTATGAGTATACAGGTGAAAGAGATCATGCTTTTAAATGGGCGGAAAATAAAGGCGAAGCGGCGCTTGAAGAATACAAAAAAGAAAAAAACATGGAGAGTATGGATGGACTGCCTGCACCAATTGCTTCTAAATTTATTTAACTCTCTCGATAACTATCTTCTGCAATCCTTTTACATGCGACCTGTCATTTGATCGTTAGGGGAAAGAAGGGCAATCCTGTTATCTAATGCGGTTGCCGGTTTTCCATCTTGTGCTATTATGATATAAACAGATTTACCCGTATCGTTGTTAAATATTTCATTCCATGAAAAAATAACCTTATAATTATCTGATGCAATGCACACAAAATAATACTCGCTTAACAATTTAGGTGTTTCAGAATCAATTTCTACTTTACTCAAAACATCTTTTAATAAAACTCCTTTGACATTTTTAGAGTGCTTTTTCTTTCGCCAAGATGATTAGTGATAACAATGCTGTCGATAGAATAAGCTTTGTAAGACGAAAGATCAGCCAATGAAAGGCTCAGGCTTTTCTTTACTTTTCCCTCAATAGAAAAATTTTCAGTGGTAGGAATATTTTCTTTTTGCGCCGATGCAGAGAAAACAGTGAACGCCAAAACCACGAACAGGATCGATCTCATAAAGTTTAATTTAAGCTGCTGTAAATAGTAATTTATATGCTGCAACTATTAATACAATCGCAAGCAGGTATTTTAAGATGTTTTGATTAAGTTTTAATGAGCCAAAGTATGCGCCGCAAAGTCCCCCCACAAAAGCGATAGCAACATAAGCATACATATCAGGACTGAAATTAATCCCTTTTTGTAATTGTCCTGCAAGTCCTGACAATGAATTGACAAATATGAACAAGGCACTGATGGCGGCTGTTTGTTTCATGTCCGTCCATTTCAATAATAATAAAACTGGTGATAGGATAATCCCACCGCCGATACCGATAAGACCGGAAAGAAATCCAATGGCGGCACCAATGATAAGAGATAAGACAAGGTCTGATTTTTTTATTTCCTCAACCTTGATGTTCGTGAAAAATAAAAATCTGACGATAGGTATTATCAATAAAATGCCAAGTATTTTTTTATAAATGTTATCGTCTACAGTTATCAAGCCGCCTACATAGGCCATCGGCACCGATGTGATCGCAAAAGGCAAAAATATTTTCCAGTTAAAATGTTTACCGCGATAAAATTGGATAAATGATGTGAGTGATACAAAAAGATTCAACAATAATGCGGTTGGTTTCATTACTTCGGGGGCAAAGCTAAAGATGGCCATCAATGCCAAATAGCCACTGGCGCCTCCGTGCCCGACAGATGAATATAAAAACGCTACGAGGAATAAGAGTATGTAAAAAAGAATAAGACTTTCCACCGAAAATTATTATGGCAATAAATATATATCAACCAATTCACCTTCTTTTAAAGATGTTATTTCTTCATCAATTTGTATAAGGCAGTTGGCTTTTGCAAAAGAGCTGAGGCGATATGACTCCTGCGCATCTAACGGCATTGCAGTTTTACCATCATAAAATCCTTTTAAAAAATGAGTGAGCCCGGTATTCTTTTGAAATGTTTTTGCCAACGGAGCCTTGATCGTTTGCAAACCAATTTTTCGTTTTGATAATTTCTCCAGTGCAGGAATTACATATTGATAAAAACAGGTAAGCACAGAAGAGGGATTTCCCGGCAAACCAAAAACTAATTTGTTTTCCTTTTTCCCAAAATATAATGGCTTGCCCGGTCGTTGTTTTATCTTATGAAATAATTTTTCAACGCCACATTCTGTCGCAGCTTGTAATACAAAATCATAATCTCCGACACTTATACCGCCGGTTAACAAAACGACATCGCTTTGTTTTAATGCTTTTTGCAAAGTTGCTGTTACTGTTTCCGATTTGTCTGTTGCATAAAGAATTTGAATGTTATCAAATGACAGCTGTTTTAATACCGCCTTCAATGCAAATGAATTTGACTCGTACACTTGTCCGTGTTTTAGTGGTTGACCCGGTTGTTG
>DASYQG010000381.1:0-2591 GCA_036005825.1 Chitinophagaceae bacterium
CCTTTGGTTTTAACAATTTCGGTAACTTTTGAAATGATCGCTCTAAGCGTATCAACATTCCGGGTTTTGTATTCATCCAGGTCATCCCCGGCCACCCGTGCGCCAATTGAGATCAATGATAAACATTTATCCGGATGAGAAAGTGCAAAATCAAATACGACAAAACTTCCGAACGACAGTCCACATACGTTTGCTTTTTTTATTCCGAAAAAATCCATAAGGGCATTGAGATCATCAGCGTCCCTGTAAACTTCGTCCTCTTTTGGTAAAGCAGATCTTCCAAAACCCCGGAGATCGTAGCGGATTATTTTATACTTTTTTGATAAGTCGTAAAACTGGAGATCCCAAAACCGGCGATCGCCAAAGCTGCCATGGATCAAGACAAGCGGTTCGCCTTTTCCTGCTATTTCATAATACAATTTTGTATTGTTTACTTCTGCATAGCCACTGTCAATAGTCCTGGGATGGTTATTTGATTGTGCAGTTAGGGGAAATGGCAATGAGACCACAGTTGCAATGAAAGCAATCATTATAATTGCTAAGTTTCTCATATAAACATGGAATGTTTGACGTTTGAGGTTTGAAGTTTGAAGTTCTTTAAATTGTTATACTCTTATATTTTTATTAATTGTTAATTATGAAAATTGCGATGGCAGATTATTACTTTAAAGGCGGAAATTGTCATCAGGTCAACCTCAAACATCAAACCTCAAACCTCAAACTCGAAAGTGTTTCTTCATTGCCAAGGGATAGTCCGCCAGCGCAGTTTCCGGGTCTTCGAGTTCAGGATGCCAGAGTTTTTCCCACTCAAAACTGTAATAACCTTTGTACCCGCTTTTTGATAAAGCATCCACTGCTTCAAAGATGGGGACCTCGCCTTGCCCCATTCTTACATATTGCGGTTTGCCATCCACCAGCTTTGCATCTTTGATATGCGCATGATGAATATATTTTTTTAATATCCTGTACGCTTCTGACGGAGGTTCTTTTGTTATCGTCCACATATTACATGGATCCCATACCAATCCAACATTTGAATGACTTGCATTCTGCATGATCTTGTCAATATCCTGTGTCCATACAAGATCGCCATGTGTTTCCATCAATACCATTACTCCACTTGCTTTTGCATAATTGCCAAGCTCCAATAATCCTTTTACAATAAAATCCATCGTTTCATCTTTATCCTTGTCTTTTGGAATCAGGTTAGGGAATACTCTAACATTAGGACAGTTCAACTGTTGTGCAAGATCGATATAGGCTTTGCCTTCGTTTATATTTTTTTCTCTTTCTGCACTTTCCGAAAAATGTAATGTGCAGCCTGATCCAAGATCGACAAACCGGAGCTTCTTATCCTTCATTATTTTCAACGTCGCTTCAATATTTTTTGTGCTGCTAAATTCAGGACATTTTGGAAGATTGATCTCACGTTTCAATCCACGCAATTCTATCCCGGTATATTCATGCTTCACAGCATAGTCGGTAACTTTTTTAAAATCCCAATCAGGACAACCTAATGTTGAAAATGCTAAAGGCAGTTTGTCCTTTTTAAATTCAAATGGGGTTTTTGCAAATGTTGCTCCTAAAAGCAGGGCTGATGATGTTTGCAGGAATTCTTTACGTGTTGACTGGCGCATCGTGAGTAAGTTGTGGGTTACGAATTTACAAAACAAACTGCAAGGATATCCTGATGTCTTTTCACTTTATATTTTTTAACTTTAGTAACTAAAATCATGTATCATGAGTTTCACCTCCCGCAGAGACGTAATAAAGACACTGGTGCTTGGAACAGGCGGTCTTATTCTATCTCCCAAAATTTTGCGATCCACTGATCTCTTTAAAAAAGATCGTTTAGGTGTTGCATTAGTTGGACTTGGTTATTACAGTACAGATCTGCTGGCGCCTGCCTTGCAACAAACAAAAAATTGTTATCTCGCAGGCATCGTAACGGGCACTCCTTCAAAAGCTGAAACATGGAAAGCGAAACATAAAATCCCGGATAAGAATATTTATAACTACCAAACCTTTGACCAGATCGCGAACAATGATGATATTGATGTTGTATATATCGTGCTTCCACCCTCCATGCATAAAGAGTACGTGATAAGAGCTGCGAATGCAGGCAAACATGTTTGGTGTGAAAAGCCAATGGCCATCACTGAAAAAGAATGCCAGGAAATGATCGACGCCTGTAATAAAAATAAAAGATCATTAGCTATCGGCTACCGGTTGCAACATGAACCTAACACACAGGAATGGCGCCGCATCGTTAAGCAAAAATTGTTAGGCAATATAAAAAAAGTAGAATGTGCGACGGGCTACCGGGATAATCGTACGGATCACTGGAAACAAAAAAAAGAAATGGGTGGAGGCGTTTCATATGACATGGGTGTATATTCAATCCAGGGTGCCAGGTTGGGAACAGGCATGGAACCAATATCAATAGTGTCAGCTCAAGGTTCTACTACCAGGCCCGAGATCTATAAGAATGGGTTAGATGAAACAATGATCGCAACACTTGAATTCCCTGGCGGAGTCACAGCTAATATTAAAACAACCTTTGGCGAGAACGTAAACTTCATGAATATCAC
>DASYQG010000382.1:0-3805 GCA_036005825.1 Chitinophagaceae bacterium
TCTTATAAGATCTTCTCCCAACAGACTATTGAGAAGACGAATCAATTTATTTACCCATTTTCAAAGTCAATCCACCTCCAAGACTGAATTGCCACAATGTAGAATATTCAGTAAGGTAAATTGGACCGTACCAGCTCCAGTAATAATCGCCACCCGTAGCCCTGGATGCCGATAATATCTGTGCCTGCAGTTTTAATCCCAGTTTTGGAGAGAACCAGATGTTAGAGCCAAGCCTTCCACCCCAGGCAAAATTGGTATTGTTGGAACTTTTTCCCAGTGAAGGAGCTTCAAGATTGCTGATCAGGACGCCTGCCATTAAGCCGGCATATCCCTCCACTTTACTGCCATGCTTTGCAAAATGCCCATCTCCGCTTAACATTATAAAGTCGTGTTTAAGGTCGAAATTTTCAGTTTTTGCCTGTGTGCCAGACCCAAACTTAAAAGTGGCAGGAACAGTAGTACCTCTGTGTAAATAAAAAATCTCTGCACTACTTTGCGGATTAAATAAATATTCCAAACCACCGCCCCACTGATATCCTCCTTTCACTGTTCCATTGTAATATGTATTTGCATCACTCACCACATCAAATCCATCGTCGAATACATAGTTGCTGTAAAAATTAAGCCTTAGCCCCTTCTGGGCAGATGCCGTAAATATCGTCGCCACAATCAAAACCGCTGAGAAAATTACTTTTTTCATAAAGAATAAATTTTGGTTTATAAAATTATTTCCGATCAATGGTTCAAAAAAAAATGAATCCAAAATGTGGATCTCTTGCCAAATATACCCACGTTTTTTTAATTGTTAAATATTATCGGTTAACTGAACGTTATTGCTTCAATAATATCCTAAAAACAACGCCAATCGAAACATCAAAACCAGGATTGATGGCATTTGATGTACTAGAACAATTAATAACTACAAGAAGGTATAAATAAAATTATCGCAGCTATTTACTCCTGGCTGATCTTCTTTCGTTCAAGAAAAAAACTGATCCTCTCCATCATATCGCTCATCTCAAATGGTTTTGAAATAAAATCATCTGCCCCGGCTGCAAGGCAGGTTTCTTTTGCAGTGGGATGTGCAGAAAACATTAAGATCGGGATAGACGAGGTATCTTTATCTTGTTTTAACTGCCGGCATATATCCGTTCCATCAACCCCTGACAACAGCATATCCATTATAACAAGATCAACAGGATTTGATGAAATAATTTTCTTTGCAATTTCCCCATTCTCTGCATCCATCGCATTATAACCATAATAGTCAAGCACCATTTTTATCATAATGCAGATATCCGGATCATCATCAAGTACCAATATTAATGATTTCTCTTTCATTTATTTGAATGCCGGTAAAGTAAAAGTAAATACCGAGCCTTTGTCCTTTTCGCTTTCTACCCATACTTGTCCTCCGTGTTTTTCTACAAATTCTTTGGCAATAAAAAGGCCAATGCCAAAACCCGGGTAAGTTTGCTCTTCTTTGCCTTTTGCACGATAAAAACGCTCAAATATTTTTTCCTGTTCTTCTTTAACAATTCCAATGCCATAATCTTTTACACTAAAAGCGATCTCCGCATTTTTTGTTTGGTGTATCCATACGGCTATTTTGTTACTGTTAGGAGAATATTTAATAGCATTTGTCAAAAAATTGATCATCACCTGTCCTATCCTGTCTTTATCAGCAAAAACATAAGCTTGAAAATCGTGAAATAAACTTATCTCGTGTTTGGTGTTTGTATAAAGAATATCTTCTACTGTCTCTATCGCCAACTGATTCAGGCTGAATTTTTCTTTCTTTAGCTCCAGCGTTCCTGTTTCAATTTTTGTAAGATCAAGCAATTCTGATATCAGCCTTGTTAATCTTGTAATTTGTTTATCCACGCTGATCAATGAAGATCTTACAAGCAATGGCGGCAATGGCTTTTCCTTTTCTTTTTCTTTATCAAATGCATTCAGCAGCAATTGCACATATCCTTTTATAGATGTGATAGGCGTCTTTAATTCATGGCTGGCCATTGCAATGAAATTATTCTTTTGTACATCAGACTCGTAAAGCTTTCTTAGTTCTTCCATTTGCTTTGTGCTTTCCGTAATATCATGGCTGATGATCATCACTGCATATACTTCGCCGCTTGCATTTACCAATGGCACATAATTATGTTCATAATACCTGTCGGAAAGAGTTGATTTAACCTTGTCTCTGATAATCACTCTTCCCTTAAATGCTTGTTGAATATCTTCATAAGATTCGCTGCCTTTGACTGGTGGATTGATCTCTGTGATCTTTTTTCCAATTATATCCTCTTTATAATATTCTTTGTATATCAGCTGTGCTTTCTTATTAAGCGTAATCAGGCGAAGATCTTTATCAATAACCGCAATAAGATCAAGCGATGCATTTATCAATTGCTCGATGAACTGGTTACGTTCTTCAAATTTTTTACTTGTTTCAATTAATTGTTGTTCCAGTAGCTTTTGCTTTGTAACATCCTGGCCTGTGCCCACCATCCTCGTAACTTTTCCATCTCTATCAAGGACCACTTCGCCCCGGGAATACATAACTTTTGTCTCTCCTGATGGTGTGTTGATCCGATGATAAAAGTCATTAAAAGTTTGTGATTGAAAAGCAAAATCAATATTCGCTTGCAAATTAGCCCTGTCGTCAGGATGCACGAATGAAATAAATTTATCATAGTCAATTCCATCAGTTGTATTTATACCATATACATTGTACATATTATCACTCCATGTCAAACGATTGGTTGATACTTCCCAATCCCAATGACCTATTTGTGCAATTTGCTGGGCCTCATTTAGTTTTTTTGCAGATGCAATAAGTTCTGTATTATCATGCGCCATCACTAATACTGCATAGATCTTTTGATTATGATCTTTAAGAGGCACCAATGTGTTCTCATAATACCTGTCGGAAATGGGTGAATAATAAATTTCATTATGTATGGTCTCCCCGCCTATTGCCCTCATCAGATCTTTATATCCCTGGGTATCTTTCATCTGGGGAAGTATATCCAGTAACTTTTTACCCAGGACGTCTTCTTCTTTTGCCTTCATCGCATTTAACGAAGATTGATTGATGGATATGACCCTGGTATCAGTATCGTAAACACCAATAAGGTCAACTGAAGAATCAAGTATCTTTTTAACAAGATTATTTTGCTGTTTGAGAAGCAAGTTTTGCCGATTCAACTCACCGGTACGCTGCCTAACTTTATTTTCTAATTCTTTTTCCGCTTCTCTCCGATCGTGAATATCAAGAGTCGTTCCAACAAAGCCAGTGAATTTTTCATTAGTGTATCTTGGAGCTCCTTTGTCAAGAAACCAACGATATTCACCGCTGGAGCCATCTTTTAAACGCATTTCTATAGTATAGGACACATGAAGTCTTGCAGCTTCATTCATGGTTGCTAATACTCTTTCTATATCATCCGGGTGAATAAACTTCTTCCAGGAAAGCTGGGACATTTTAATTGACTCATTAAGATCAAAATAATCAAGTCCTGCTTTATTAAGATAAGTGGTTTGTAAATGTTCATCGGTAACCCATACAAAAAGTGGTGCTTCGTTGGCCATAGTACGGAAACGTTCTTCGCTTTCTTTGATGGTCTGTTCTGCTTTTTTACGTTCAGTAATATTCTCAGTAAAGATTACAATACCACCAACCTCATCTTTCGCATCGTACCATGGATGCACTTCCCATTTAAGCCATACAGGAGTGCCATCATCTTTTACATAATAATCATCGTCGGATCTTTCTACCGCGCCTTTCATTCCCCTGCTATGA
>DASYQG010000383.1:0-2216 GCA_036005825.1 Chitinophagaceae bacterium
ATCCTGGTTGCCTGGTATGGTTGCACTTTCATTGATACGTGAAATTGCTCCTGTGATCACTGCATTGATCTGCGCCGGGAAAATTTCTTCCGGTATTGGCGCTGAATTAGGATCTATGAAAGTAACCGAGCAAATAGATGCGATGGAAGTATCTGCTATTAATCCTTACAAATATTTAGTAGTTACAAGAGTACTGGCTACTACGCTTATGGTTCCTCTTTTAGTTGTATTCGCAGATGGCATTGGAATTTTAGGAGGTTATGTTGGGGTTAATATTCATAGTGATGTTACCATGTATCGTTACTTTTCACAGGTGCTGTCCTCACTTGACTTTTTAGATATTGTACCGGCTACTATTAAAACTTTCTTCTTTGGCTTTTTCATTGGTTTGATTGGCTGCTATAAGGGATTTACTGCAGCCAATGGGACTGAAAGTGTGGGCAAGGCTGCTAACTCTGCGGTGGTAACAGCATCCCTTGCAATATTTATTATAGATATGATGGCGGTACAATTAACCGATCTTTTTTTCTGAAATAAAAATGTTACAAATAGAAACAAATACAATAAAACTAACGGTTGCGGATCACTTAAACCCTGAAATAATTACTAAAGCCGGACCTGTGATCAATATAAAAGGCCTGTATAAATCATTCGGAAAAAATACAGATATATTAAAGGGAATAGATCTTACTGTAAAAAAAGGTGAGAACCTGGTGGTATTGGGAAAGTCGGGTTCTGGAAAATCAGTATTAATAAAATGCCTGGTGGGTTTAGTTGCTGCGGACAAGGGCGAATTAAGAGTGTTTGATACAGATATCACCAAACTGAATAATCAGCAATTGAATGCAATCAGAGTAAGGATCGGTTTTCTTTTTCAAAATTCAGCGCTGTATGATTCAATGACAGTAAGAGAAAATCTTTCATTTCCTTTAAAACGTCATTCAAAAAAAATATCCAACAAAGAAGTTGAATATTCAGTAAATGAAGCATTGGAAAGCGTTGGACTAAAAGAAGCAATTGACAAAATGCCCTCGGAGTTATCAGGTGGTATGCGCAAAAGGATTGGGCTGGCACGTACACTTATATTACGTCCCGAGATCATACTTTATGACGAACCAACAACTGGCTTAGATACTATTACTTCCAGGGAAATAAGCGAATTGATACTGCATATTCAAAAAAAATACAAGACAACCTCGCTCATCATTACTCATGATATGGCTTGTGCAAAACTTACCGGTGACAGGCTGGTGATCTTAAAAGATGGTGTGATGGTGGCAGAAGGTAGTTATGAAGCATTGGAAAAAAGCGATGATGCGTGGGTGCGTTCCTTTTTTATTTAATCGTTTATAAAAAAATTAAGTTATGCGAAAAGAATCCGGGTTCACATGGAAATTGGGAATCTTTGTAATACTAGGGTTAGTGTTGTTTGTTTCAACTATTTACTTTGTTGGCAAACAAAAAAATATATTCGGAAATACTTTTCACTTAAAAGCACTGTTCAAAACAGTGAGTGGTTTGAAAGTGGGAAATAATGTTCGCTTTTCGGGTATCAATATTGGTAATGTAAATGAAGTGGAACTGTTAACGGACACTTCTGTGATGGTGGACCTTGTAATCAGAAAAAAATACCAGGAGTTTATTAAAAAGGATGCAAGGGCAAGTATTGGCTCCGATGGACTGATGGGTGATAAAGTATTAACCATTTCTCCCGGCACATCCGATAAAAGCCCGGTAAATAACGGAGATATCATCCTGACAAAAAATGCAATTGAAATGGAGGATGTAATGTTGAGCGCAAAAACCAGTGTAGACAATGCGGGTATTATAACTGCTCAACTTGCAGAATTTACCACTAAGATGAATACAGGAAATGGCGCTCTGTCAAAACTTATCAGTGATGAAAAATTCTCCAATAGTCTGCAAAATACACTTGTCAACCTGCAGACAGCTTCCAATGAGTTTGCCTTGTTTACAGCTAAAATTAATAATGGAGGGCTGACTGAATCACTTGACTCCACAATGCTTAATATACAGGGAGCAACAAAAGGCCTCAACGAGAATATGGAAGCCGCAAAAAGTAATTTTTTATTAAAAGGCTATTTTAATAAAAAGAAGAAAGCAGATGCAAAAAAAGCTGCTGAATTAAAAAAGGAAGAAGACAAAAAACAAAAACTGCAAATTAAATACGTAGCTGATTCAATTAAAAATGCAAC
>DASYQG010000384.1:0-1573 GCA_036005825.1 Chitinophagaceae bacterium
TTCCATCACCTGATGGCAGCAAAGTTTTATATACAGTTCGTGAAGCGGTAATGACAGATGACCGGAGCGAATATGTGAACCAGGTCTTTCTTTGCAATGCAGATGGTAGCAATACAATTCAGTTAACTAAAGGCGATAAGAATTCTTCAAATCCAAAATGGAGTCCCGATGGCAAATGGATTGCTTTTACTTCGTCAAGAGATGGAAAAAATAATTTATACATTCTTCCTGTTGGCGGTGGTGAAGCTGAAAAAGTAACCGATGTAAAATCAGGAGTCGGAAGTTATGACTGGAGCCACGATGGAAATATGATCGCATTTGTGATGACAGATGCAGCAGCAGATAAAGAAGAAAAGAATAAAAAATCAAAGAATGACTGGTATTTTATGGATGAAGAAGTAAAACAAAACAGGTTATTTGTTTTATGGTTGAACGAAAAAGATACAAGCGGAAAGAAGAAACAAAAACAAATAGTAAAAGAAAATTATAATATCAACGCATTTGACTGGAGTGCCGACGGAAAAAGTATTGCTTACAGTCATGGTAAAACACCTGAGGTGAATGATAATGTATATAGCGATGTTTCATTAGTGGAAATTGAAAGCGGCAAAATAAAAAAGATCGCTGCAACAGGTGCTGGTGAATCAAACCCTTTATTTAGCCCCGATGGTAAATTGATCGCTTATTTTTCAACTGAAGACCCGGTTGATTGGGCGGGTCCACGTTATGCAAAAATTTATTCGGTTGCAGATGGAAAAACATGGAGACTTAAAGCCACGCCGGATGAGAATGGAGGCATTGTGGGTTGGACAGCCGATGGAAAAAATATACTATGGGCAGAAGCCAATAAAACGCTTAATAGTATCTATGTGTTAAGTGCCGATGGCAAATCGATCACTGAATGGAATAAAGGATCAACAGATGTCCTCGGCGCCGCTTCAATAAATTCAACAGGCACCCACATCGCTTTCATTTTACAAAATCCATCAAAATTTCCGGAAGCTTATATCAGTTCATTTAATAATTATTCACCTGTAAAGATCACAAACATCAATGCCGAGAATGCAAGTAAACCTTTACCAAAAACAGAAGTGATAAAATGGAAAGGCGCTGACGGAAAAGAGATCGAAGGCCTTCTTACTTACCCCATCAATTACAAACCCGGTACAAAAGTTCCTTTCATATTAAATGTACATGGAGGACCAGCGGGTGTATTTCAGCAAACTTGTGTTGCTGGTAATTCGGGTACTTATCCGATTGCAGCATTTGCAGAAATGGGTTATGCAATTCTTCGTCCCAATCCAAGAGGATCTTCCGGTTATGGCACAGAATTCAGAATGGCCAATCGTTCCGATTGGGGCGGAAAAGATTTTATTGACCTGATGGCTGGTGTTGATGAAGTAATTAAAATGGGCGTTGCTGATGAAAGTAAAATGGGAGTAATGGGTTGGAGCTATGGTGGTTTTATGAGTAGCTGGATCGTTGGACATACTGATCGTTTCAAAGCAGCATCCATCGGTGCGCCGGTAGTTGATCTCGGTTTTCAAAATCTGACTGATGATATTGAAGGATT
>DASYQG010000385.1:0-15781 GCA_036005825.1 Chitinophagaceae bacterium
AGTATCTGTTCGCTTATTTTATCGACCTGGCTTTTGAAAGGGATTGTATCCAGCGGGAATGGAAACATGTACAAAATAAAATAACTGCAGAAAAAGCGAAAGCTGATCTTGCGTAATGGTGACCATGTTGATTCCATAAACAGTGTTTTTGGTAGAGTGAATTATTAAAATATATTTTTCTTTTCAGCCGGGGCAACACTCTTTACCCATTTAAATTTTATTCTGCCGAAAGATATATATCAGAATTAATTTCATTACAAGATACGGTCGATCGGGACAGGATCTTCTCTAACTTTCGTCATATAGATCAGTCCAGAATGTACAAGGTTGAAATGCCTAATCAGTAAGTACAAGTGGCAGTTAGCAAATGACTTTGCAGAATATTTATCTTCAAGTGCTGCTTATTATGAGAAAGGATTACGCCATCGTGGTATGAGTTAAGTTACCAACAAGGACTAGAAGGTCGCTGCTATATTTTTTATAACCTGGTTGAATCCATCCAAAGAAGTCTTACTGGTCGGTCTATTCACTTTTATGCCAAATAGTTTGTTGCCTTTTCGCACATAAATAGAGTAAGGGCTGTCTCCATACCAGGCTTCGTCTCCAACGTCATAACGCTCTTTGAAACCAGGATGAGTTTGATTGGATCTTTTATAATAGGAATAGACTGTTGCGGCCGATGAAACCTGGGGATATTCTTCAACTACAAAGTACACCTTACCTGTTCTTCCTGTTTTTTGGTCTTCAACATTCGCTTCATATGCACACCTGTATGACCAAGCCATTTTTTTGATCGGTAACACACTGTCATTGACACTGGTTTTCGATGCTATCCCCGGCACTGTCGACCCACTGTCAACAAGGTGAGCCGGCTCACCCAATATTTTTTCTGCAGCCGACAATGTGAATAAGCTCTTTATTTTAGTCAGGTTTAGTGTATCACTGGCTTTAATTGCATTGAAAGCAGAGGATGGCTCTACCTCGTCATTGCCAGGTTTTGAAAATTGTTGTGAACAAAAGTTTGCAATGCCTAACGCCAGCAAAGCTGAAATACAAAGAGAGTTGATCTTTGCCATAAAAATAAATTTATGAAAGTTAATGAGCTGATAACGGCGGGCATCGGCGATTACACCTAATGATGTAATTTCTTGACAAAAATACGTCAGCCAGTAACTGTTAGACCAAAAACAACACTTATCATCTGCATTAATAACTATATAGAAATTTAAAAACCTTTTCAGCGCCTTCTTTTTCCTCTTCAATAAAACACTAACTACTTTAATGAAAGCAAAGGAAAAAGACAGCGCCTCTAGAAATAAAATGGTTCTCAGGCTGGCAGCTGTTATCAAAAACAATAAACCATATTAGAAAAATTGCTACCTGATCCTTAGAATTCGGGCAGAACGAGTTATATCAATAATCCCAACAACCATTACAGGGATCACCATTACCTGGAATGTAGACCAAAACCTGAACTCTGTCAGCCGCGATTTTTCCATTACTGTCAGTGACGGTGAATTCAAACTCATAATTTCCAACTACCAATCCTGTCACTGCTGTTGATGCAGCATTCGGACTCACGATAACTCCCTGCGTCGGCCCATGCATTTTCATCCATTGATAACTAACAACTGAACCTCCGACGGAGACCGCAGTTCCTACAAGGATCACACTATCTTGTGGTGATGCAATAGACCTGTTTCGGCCCGCATCAATGTTTAATGATTGCTGGGGAAGCTGTGGTGGTCCTGGTGGCGGTGGTAACTGTGAATCTTTATTTTTCTTACAGGCAGAACCAACAGATACAAGAATAAAAATGGAGCATGTAATAATCGTGTAAAGACTTTTCATTTGAACCTCCTTTTTCAATGAACTCAAGTGGGAAAGTTATAGAAGCTGCTCACATTAAAGTTATGAACTAAAAGCTAATAGTTGAAAATTATCACTGTGCTATTTTGATGTTTCACCCATTGCTTGGGTACCTAAAATATCGGCCATTAAAATGTTCCGATTGAATAGTTTTCGTCCGCGAAACAGCAGACCAAACAACAGGAATGTAAAAGTAGAGTCCACATGGGGTCTTCGCCGGAATGAATTTAAATAATTAAACTATTGCCTGCAAGATCCCGTGTTTGATCTGTTATTTCTTATCTGCGTTTATTTATTTGTCCCTTCTATCCCGGGGTTTGCCCTCTTCACTCAATTACATTGAGGTTGCCTCGGGGCAAGACCCCCGGGCGGACGAAAAAAGGAAGAACACTACCGACAACTGGACTGAAATTACACAACAATTATTTTATCAGTCGGTTTAATGAATCCATTCTTTTCTTTTCAGGAATTCAAGCAGATCCGGATCGTCAGCGGACATGGCAGGAAGCCAGAGGTTAAGTCTCTGACGGTTCCACCAAAGGTGCTGCTGCTTGGCAAACGAATAACGATACAAAACTGCCCGCACATATCGCGGCGGTTTACCAGGAAAAGGATTGCCGGCAAACAAACTCACAGTACCGGGATCATTATGCAGGAGTTTCCAAACAAGATTCAGCGTCCATGGATATTCATCGGGTGATGACATAGCGGCAAACCACATTTGCCAGTCTAAACGCAACTGGTAAGGAGCTATTTGCGGCGGCCTTTTGTCTGGCAATACGGGCAGACCTTTATAGATATAAGGTTTCCAGTTAGCATGGTCACTGCTGTCTTCATCCATCGTTCCTTCGAATACAACATTCAATCGATCGTGCCCCACAGTTCCAAATGCTCCATATGTATTTACGAGATCCAAAGGTTCAAAGGTTGTGTTCATGATCTGGTTCGGAGACAACATGTTGACCACAGGCCGGAAGCTAAGGAAGCCAATAAGAATTACAACGATCCATGCAATAGTGATCATGGGTTTGGATTCTTCGTCGCTATTTGCAGCAGCATCTGCTTTCCGCACAAGCCGGCGGGGAAGAATTTTTGACCAGAACCCGTCATCGAAACAGGCTAATGCAGGAACAATGGTCACCCAGTTTAAAAACGAAAGGTTGCCACTGATAATAAGAGTAAGCTGGAATATCACTATCACCGATCCCGCAATATGACGTGCAAGCCGTGGCCAGAATATAAACCATGGCGCTATTAATTCAGCCAGAAAATTGAACCAGGTTCCAATCTTCAAAACAGTATGCGGAAGAAAATGAAACCACCGGCTCAGTGGACCTGGAATTGGTTGTGTTTCGAAATGATAATAAAGAGCAGTTGCGTTGCGCCATATTTTATCGCCACGAATCTTGATCAATCCCGCACCGAGCATGATGCGAAAGATCAGCCACCGCAATAAAATGATGATGGCTATGGGAGGTGCACGTTTTGGAAATGGCTGCATATCAAACAAAGGACAAAGAAAGATGGCGAGGAAACCGGTTTCATTAAGTTGTATCTCCCAACCGTAACCATACCAGTCCTGGCCGGTATGAACAATGGACATGTATAAAAACCAGATAACAGTAAGCATCGGCGCATTGACGAAGCCTGCTATAACAATACATGAAAGAATGAATCCGATCCATGCTACTGTCAGAAGCGCTATATCTGAATGCCAGAACCAAAAAACAGAAGGCAATCGCCTGAAGCCGGCGCCATCTGATCCAAGTGCACTGCTCACATACTTTAGATAGCTATCCACAGGAAGAAGACCGTCAGAACCAATCAAAGGAATGATCTGGTTAATTGCAACCAGGAAAGCTACAGCATAAATTATTCCCAGCAGGCGAAGGATCATAAACCGGGTGAGCCAGTAGGTTGGAATGTTCGCTGGCTTAAAAGAATCGCTGCCGGAGCTACTATCTATTTCGTTGTTCACTTCCGCTAAATTTTCACTAATGGAAGTTAATACTTCTGATGCTTTTTGCCTGCGGCTGAAAGACAAAGCAAATTTCTTTACAATTCTTCAATACTAAATCGCCATAGCTTTTATATTCTTTATTGGTTTAAAGAGAAAGGAGGAATACTACTCACAACGGGGAAAAAATCCAAAAAGAAATCCCTATTAAATTTTCCGATGTTAACTTACTCCGAGCCGGGCATGCCCTCCTGCATTGACTTCTTTACATTGTTCAAAGATTCTTTGAAAGTTTCAGTTGCCTCTTCCTGTGATAATGAACCAAAAGCAATTTGCCTGAACAAAATTTCTTCAAGCAAACATTCTATTCTTTTTACCGAGGTATAAAAAGCGAGCAGATTTTTATCATCCATAGTTTTTTATTGTAAGTTAAGCACTGATAAATAATACTCTTAAAAATAATGTGAAGGTGAACAATCATTGGCTTAGTTCGAAACGAAGACCAATATTATTTGAGTGCTCCTGCAGAACTGATGATTCGTCTGCGACTAAGCATAGCGACTCAGGATATTTTATACTCTTTATTGAGTTTAAGAAAGGAACACTACCATCAACCGGTAATATGATTATTCATAAGTACGATGCCATAAATAATTACTTTTTTATTTTTTACAAGATGCCCGCATTCCTTCGATAACAACATCCTTGTACTTGTCCTTCAATAAAAAAATTTTCCACTCGAGGTTGGTGGCTGTAAAAAAAATGGGCCGTATTCTGTTATATGATCAGCCATTGATTGAAGATAATCCAAATTGATTTTGGATCGCACTGTGCTGATTCGTTGGTAGCCTGGCGCGGCCCACGCCTCATACCAACGATGGCGTGCTAAAGAAATAACCCTTTTATATCAAACCATTCACCAACAATGGCCCGTTAGTTGAAGAATTGGAACATTCCCGATAATGTGTGCATGATTAATAATAAGTGTAGATCGAATTCGTCTGGAACCTTTGTCCTGCATTGGGCCCACTGAGGTATAAAAAATCGCCCATTTTTGTTGATGGCGTATCATCGTTATTGTAAGTATAGGTATACTGGTTGGTATAAAGATCTACACCGTTCACTGAAAGCATTTCTTTCTTCGGGTTGTTTTTCTGTAAACGAAATCCTTGCAACAGGAACAGGTGATCGTGTATTCCATCATGAATAAGACTGAAATCGTCGACATTCACTTTATCATCATATTGTTCAAAAGTCATTATCGAGTTATATTCAGCCACACCATTGAGTGAGGGCCTGTGTTCTGTAATCGCATTTACATTATCATCCGGATAGAATGTAAAAGTAATGGTACGGTCAATCATAAAAACACCATTGCCATCTTTGCGATCCCATTCAATACTTTTGATCTGAGCTCCGTTGTACGTGAAAGTGGCGTGCCTGTAAATAACATTTGCATCATTAATAAATGTAATCATTGCCAGTTTGCCTGTGTTATCATAAACATACCTTAATGTATCGTGGTTCACGATAATATTATTCCGCATTTCGCGGATCTTATTTTCACTATAAAAAATATCATAGATGGTAAACCCGGAAGCAAAATCAGCTTTGGTAACCAAACTATCCGTATTGTATTCGAAATGATAATATGGTGAAGGGAGGCGGGATATTGTAATATCTTTCAGTAATACATGTTTAGTGGATACAGCAGGTGGTACTGCAGGCGGGTTGATAGAATTTCCCTGATCCTTCTTACAGGAAAATAGACTTACCGTAAAAATTATCCCCAGCAAAGCATCTTTATAGCGCATAAAATCTTTTTAGAGTGAAGCCAGGATTGAAGCATTGGACTTCAGACAAATTAGCTAAGTTGTAGTCATAAACGTATGAAGATATCTATTGGTTGCTATTGGCAAATTTTTACCGTCAACAACCAAAGCAAAAAATCGTCTGAGGAATTTTCATTTACAGCTTATCATCAAAATTTACCGTACAAAATAAGTTTGGATAGCCGACAACCAGTCTTGACTACCACGCGATTTCACTTATGAATTGTTATCAACCTAATGAAATTTATTTTGATCCTAATAAAACCGGGAAATGTACAAATCAATTTTAGAAAATATTTCGAAGCATATTTTGCTTGAAACAGAAGAAGCAGATTACTTCACAGGACTTCTCAGTTTCAAAGAAGTGCCCAGGCGAATTTATATCTTAAGCGAAGGGCAAGCCTGTAATTATCTAAGTTATATTCACTCAGGTGCTTTCAGAGTTTATTATTTGGATGAGAATTTGAAGGAACTAACGGTCAAATTTGCTGCTGCCGATTCGTGGGTAACCGATATGTACTGCTTTCTTAATCGAAAACCTGCCAATTTGTATATTGAAGCTATTGATGACAGTTGTATTTACCAACTGAGCGCAGGAAACATGGACAAACTACTTCATTCTGTTCCAAAGTTTGAACGATTTTTTAGAATACTCTCGCAAAATGCTTTTACCCGGGAGCAATTCAGAACAATTGAAACTCTTTCTTTATCTGCAGAAGAAAGATATGACAGCTTTCTAAAAACATATCCACAAATAACCAAAGTGGCTTCCCAAAAACAAATTGCTTCTTATTTAGGGATCACGCCTGAATTTTTAAGTGTTTTGAGGAAAGAAAAAACATTGCGGCACATTTCTTAATCTACCTTAAGTTTTCTTCATTATCTGCTTCCGTCATTTGCAGAATAAAAGAATTACAAAATTATTCCTGCTTAATGATACTAAGATTCCTGACCCGATTATTTAAACGAGATAACAGCTATGCTTCCATTTTCTCGGCGGCATTACAAGAAGCCGTCAAAGAAACATTTAAAGAAATGGGATACAGTTGTGATAAAAAGGACGGAAAGAGTAATAACGAAAATAATACCCGGGACTGCAATTTAAAAAGTGATGACGATGGGAAACATTCAAATAGAAATTTGTAATCCTGAAATTTTATAAAAGAGAGATGAAAAAATAACAGGCTCTATAATGATGATCAACTACAAACCTGCATGAAACCAAATCTTTATATTTTAGTGCTATTATTAATACCTGCAGCGCTTGCGTGTAAGAAACATTACTATCTACCTCCGGAAGATCATAACCCACCAGCACAAAAAAAATGGATCGTTACTACTGCAGCAGGTAATGGCGAAGCGCATTTTGCCGATGGGCCAGTAGCGGCAGCTGAATTCAATGCTCCTCAGGATATAGTTGTTAATGACGACGGAGTGATCTATGTGGCAGATGCACTCAACCATCGCATACGAAAGATCGCAACAGGACAAGTGAGCAGCTTTGCCGGTTCTAACATTTACCTAGCTGATAATAATAATAACCGCATCCGCAAAATAAGTTTTCAATAAAATTGAATCATTAACCCTTTCATCAGAAATTCTATGTCGAAGATCCAGGAAATGATAGCCGTCTCTGTTCTTGCCATTTTTAAAGGAGTGGGAAAACTTGAAATGCAAAATGTTATTTTATGCATTAAAGAAAACAATTCGCCGGAAATTTATAAAAACACACTCCAGGCACTTTATTCAGGTTTTTGTTTATTAAAAATGGCGGCTGATAAAACGAAAAGCCACTTTAATGATGGCATTGTTGACCTGGTCCTTGAGGCCATCAACGAAAGTGCTGAGCGGGATGGAATTAGATTTTCATAATGTTTACAAGTTCTCATGTGTATTCTTGAAATAATTACTTTTTTATTTTTTACAAGATGCCGCATGCCTTCGATAACAATATTCTTGTACGTTCGGTAATCCTACCGAGCATAACAATCCTATTTTTTTATATTCTTTATTGTTTTGAAAAAATGGAACACAAACTGAAATCATTCATCCCTCAAATGATATTCTTTTTTGATCAACTCAATGATCTCCTCTGCCATCTCTTTGGCCTCCGGGTACGAAACAGTCAGTAAACGAGTTCGGTTGGGTCTTGAAGCAAGAAATGAATTTCCAAAACTATTGATCAAGCCAGGATCACTATTTTGTAAAGGAGGATGCAGATTTTTAAGCGAGTCAATCATTGCTGATTTGTTTTGTGCAAGGATATCGTCTGCATTGAATTCAGAATAAAGCAACCGGTATTCGGTGGTAAATATCTGGTCACTATAAGCGAATGTTCTGTCCCGGCTGTTACTAATCGATTGTTGTATTGAAAGCATGGTGGTGGCAAGTGTATTATATGCATTGAGTTTGGTCACCAATTTTGTATTGGTAAAATACCGGAGGCTTCCTGAATTGATCAATTGATTGCCCTATTCCAATCGGTGATGTAAAGGCTCAAAGCCATACGTGAGAGATAATAAAACTGCCCGCTGTTGGATCGTATATTGCCTTTGCCTATAAAATGAACAAGACTGTCTATCACTAACGAGGTCAAACTATCATATTTTATGGACTGCTCCAGTTCGATCACATCTTTTTTTATATCTGTCAAAAGACTGATGGCATACTCTTTTGCCCTTCTTTTTTCTACTGCATGTTCCCGTATATTCTCCGCCACAAATCCCAGGAACACGGCCAGGAATAACATTAAAAACTCCAATAAATAGGTCGTCCATTTCTTTGTATGCGAACTATGATTCGGGTGATGTACTTCCATGTTTCAGTTGCTTATTAATGAAAATACAATTTTTTTATAGACAGCGATTTTTTGAGTCCGACGGGATCTTCGCAGGATGAATTTATAATTATTAAACTATTGCCTGCGTGACCCAATGTTTGATTTCTTATCTACGTCTATTTATTTGTTCTTTCTATCCCGGGGTCTGCCCTCTTCATTCAATCACAGTGAGGTTGCCCCGGGGCAAGACCCCGGGCGGACGGAAGAAGAACTGTCCATTTTAAAGCATAGTTTATCCATTTTAATCTGCCTTGAGTTATTTCATCTTCGCATTGTCAATAATGACATAACAAAAAAACGAAGACATGAACACTATCAATTTTAAAACAGTGAAAGTCGACGGACAGAATATTTTTTACCGTGAAGCTGGTAATAAAAACAAACCCACGATCCTGCTACTTCATGGGTTTCCCTCATCCTCTCATATGTACAGGGATCTGATGAAGGATCTTTCCGAAGATTATTATTTGGTTGCGCCGGATTATCCCGGCTTTGGTCAAAGCAGTTCGCCATCACCATCTGTTTACAATTACAGTTTTGATAAACTGGCTTTGATCATCACTCATTTTATTGATGCATTGGAATTAAAAAAATTTAGTTTGTATGTACAGGATTATGGTGGCCCGGTAGGTTTTCGTATCGCCACAAAACGACCTGAATCGATCCAGGCATTAATAGTACAAAATGCAAATGCTTATAACGAAGGGTTAGGCGATGCCCTCAGCCCATTGGTTGATTATATTCAAACCCCGAATTCAGAAACGGAAAAAGCAGTTAGGTTTTTTTTCTCACCCGATACTACCAAATGGCTATACACAGATGGTGCTGAAGATATTTTAAAAATCAGCCCGGATAGTTATACAATTGATCAATATTATTTAGGCCGCCCGGGTAATGATGAAATACAGTTAGCTTTATTCAGAAATTATGGTACCAATCTTCCTTTGTATGATAAATGGCACTCTTACTTCAGAAAATACCAACCGCCTACCCTGGTTATTTCCGGTAAAAACGACAAACTTTTTGTGGCAGCAGGTGCTGAAGCATTTAAAAAGGATTTAAAGGATGCACAAATAAGTCTGCTGAATGGTGGCCATTTCGTATTGGAAGAAAAGCATATGGAAGCGGCTTCATTG
Source organism: Chitinophagaceae bacterium (assembly GCA_036005825.1). GTDB lineage: Bacteria > Bacteroidota > Bacteroidia > Chitinophagales > Chitinophagaceae > VBAS01. The sequence goes on from DASYQG010000385.1 coordinate 9,634, forward strand.
ATCAGATCATTTCTCGGTGAAAAAGTATTCAATAATTTCGTTGTTAATGACAATTTATTAATCGGGAAACCTGATCTTGAACTAACATGATAATTTTGCAAGATGACAAATCAATCTGTGTTCACTTTAGTTAATCAGCAAAATGGGAATCTTGCATTCAAACTATTTTTATTTGAGGACAATAGTTATTTCGACCACTTGCAACGAAATAACTATTACTCTCTTATTTGGGTTACCGAAGGAAGCGGGAAACTAAAAACTGATTTTTCCGAATACAATTTTGAGAAAAATACTTTGTTTGCATTTACTCCTTATCAACCATTCATGTTTTCCTCAAACCTGGTAAAAGGTTTTGCGATTTATTTTCACTCAGATTTTTTCTGCATTCATAAGCACCAGACCGAGGTGACATGCAATGGTGTTCTGTTCAACAATATTTACCAGGTGCCGTTTGTCCTGGTTGATGAAACATTGCAAAATACATTTAGCAAAATGATAGAGCAGATCAAATCAGAAATGCAAAACCCTGGATTAGCACAATATGAGTTACTGATCTCTTACATGAAAATTTTCCTGATAGCAGCATCCCGTTCAAAGGCGGAGCAACAGCCGCAAGCTATACCATCTAATAAAGGAGATAAAGAACCGGTTATTTTGCAAAATCTTAAAGAGGCAATCGAAAATGATTTTAAATCAAAACACGCACCCAAAGATTATGCTGGTTTGCTTAACATCTCGCCAAATGCATTAGCTAAAATCACAAAAAAACATTTCAATAAAACACTGACAAACCTGATTGCCGAAAGAATTATAATTGAAGCCAAGCGGGAATTATACCTGACCAACAAATCAATAAAAGAAGTGGCCTATGGATTGGGCTATGATGATGAATATTATTTTAGCCGCTTTTTCAAAAAGAATGCAAATATCTCACCACAAGTGTATAGGGAAACGGTAGGTTTTGGAAAAGCAGAATTAAATTAAATGGCCGTTCGCTTCCTTCTGTAGACTTATTTTAGGACGAAGCACTCATAAGCAACACTGTGCAGCCCGATAGCTATCGGGATCGTGGACATTTTTCTTTTATTGCCGATTATTGGGAAGACACCGCAGTGACTGAATGCTATCCAGACCCCTCGTGGACATTCTTCCTTTATTGCAGATTATTGGAAGACCCGCAGTGACTGAAACAAAGAACACTAACGATAACAAGAAGTATAAAAAAAACCACGCCGGTTGTTACTGGTGTGGTTAATGGAATTTAACAGGAATTAATTCACTGACATAACAGTATCAATTGAGTGCACCACCCCATTGGAAGCTTCGCTATCCCGGTTCTGTACTTTTGCACCGTTAATGGTAACATTTCCATTGCTTACTTTCACGTTGAGTTCTTTACCCTCCAGTGTTTTTAATTTCTGACCGTCTTTAAGGTCTTTGAAATTTGTTTTTCCTCTTACTATATGGTAGTTCAGAATGTCGGCCAGTTTTACTTTATTTTCAGGTTTTAGTAATTCGGTCATCTTATCCGTTGCTAATTTACCAAATGCAAGATCCGTGGGAGCAAATATGGTGAAAGGCCCTGCTTTGCCCAACTCAGTTTCTAAACCAGCTGCTTTTACACTCTTCAACATAGTGGCGAGGTTTTTGTCGGCCACAACAACATCTAGAATGTTTTTCATTTTCTTTGATTTAATTGCAGATAGAATAATCTGCGTTACTCGTAATGTAACCTTATTAAATGCCTGCTTCGTTTTTATTATTCGAAATAGATGCAGTTAGCTTCACTTGTTGATAAGTATATCGTTTATAAATAATAAACCGTGGGTTAACCACACTTGTCCCGTCCCGATAGCTATCGGGATGTCGGGAGACTAAGCATAACGACTCAAGATTATTTTTATATTCTTTATTGATTTGAAGAACAGAAACACTACGCACAGCGGAGAAAGGAACATTACCGACAGCGGTGAAGGAACTGAAGTTCAGTTCGGCCACTGAATATGCTTTATTATTCGTAACTTATTTATTCAATCGACTTGGGGATGAATGAATTTGCGCAGGAAATTGTCGACTTTGATAACAAGGCTAAAAAAATATTCTTTTCGCTTTACGAAAAATTTGCAGAATCTGCCAATCAACTGGACCGGAAAAAAGATGATAATGTTTTTCAGCAACAACAAAGCAAGTATTTGAATACGTTAAAAACCCAGCTCGAAAATCTAGCCCAGGATTTACTGAATAAGAACAGTTCCTTAAAAAATATAAACCTCCTTAATAAAAAACTAAGGGACGAGATCAACATCTATTTGAATGAGTTCGAGCAAAAATCAAGATCGCTATAATTTTATTTAATAAGATCTACTTTAAGTCAATATAAATCATAACAATTGTTGGCCTTGGTTTGCCCTAAGGTCAATCGAATTAATTGCCTGCTCCTTCGGAGCAGATGCTTAGCTACAAAATAAGCATAACGACTCAAGATTTTTATTATATTCTTTATTGATTTGAAGAAATAGAACACTACTGATAACTGCGGCCTGCCCTCTTCATTCAATCAAATTGAGGTTGCCTCGGGGCAAGATCCCCGGGCGGGCGGAAATTAAAAAAGACCCGGGAGGATCTTTTTTAATTTATTAACTCCAATCTTTACTTAATTGCAATCTACTGAAAGCGCCTCGCTATAAACAGTAACAGTTCCGTCTCTTGTAACAGTCATATGATACTTGTAGCTGATCGTGAAATTTGTCTTCTTGCCAACGATCTTCAATTGACCGGTCGTGGACCCAATCCACTGGTTGTTTACCCATGAACCTATCGCTATCCCGTTGGTACCACCTGATCCAACAAATGATTCACCGCTGGCAACCCCTGTACCCGTCACGTGTTCACCATTGTCATGATAGACGAGCTTGAATCCATTGTCAGTCCAGGTTCCCTGGTATGTGTAATTTAAAAACCCGGTCAACATCACATCTTCGCCGGCACCACCATTGGCACAGGGAACAAAGAACGTGTTCTCAAAAGGCACTGCGTAATTGGTACCGTCATGGATAGGCTCGGAAGATACATTTGTTGTTGTTGTTTCTTCAGTAGCAGGCTGCGCAATATCAGCGGCATTCTTGCTGCATGAGAATAATAGAACGGTTACGAATACGGATAAAAAACCAATGATTATCGGTTTAAGCCTGGGAATTTGAATTGAAAGTTGCATGATAAAGTTGTTTTAGTTAATGAATAATTGTATTAGTAATTTTTTTTACCAGACGAAAATAAAATGGAAAAAGGCGAACAGAACAATTAATGATTAGCTGTATTATGGTCTTGCGCAGAACATCTTGTTTATTGAGTAAAAGAAGAAAATGAATATATAATAATAAACCTATTGCTGCGAGGCTCCGCCTTTGATCTGTTATTTCTTATCCGTTTATTTATTTGTTCCTTCTATCCCGGGTCTGCCCTCTTCATTCATTCACATTGAAATTGCCTCGGGGCAAGACCCCCCTGGCGGACTGAGCAATTGCTGAGATTTTTTATCGTTCCATTTAAACATCCGGGATGACCGTTAAATAAGATCCGCAACCTTAGATGCTTTCATGGTTTTAGTTTAGCATTTGATAAAAAATAACTCATCAAAAAAAGTAAAACCATGAAAAATTTATTGACCGCCCCGATTCTTCTTACGGGTATTTTGTTTTTCACTGCCTGTAAAAAGGAGAATTCTGACATTGCATCTTCAAATGAGGAAATAGCAACTGCAAAAGCAAGCAAGCCTGTAACGCCAATAAGAGTAAAAACTGAGACAGATGGCTTTGGAACAAAAACATTTTTTTATAATATCGATCTCAATTCGGTAGGTTACACAGGACCTCAAAACGCTACTTATTCTTATCCCGATGCGTCACACATTATAGCAAACTTGCCAAGCTACCCGGTAACAAGCTTCGAGCTTAATAAAAAAGGATTGATAGAGAAAGGAACTAGTTCAAATGATATTAGTTATTATCAATACAATTCCAAAAGTCAGCTGATCGAACGCTTTATACAATCAGGAAGTGATATTGATGTATATACCTTTATTTATAATAACGATGGTAATCTTGATTCAGTTAAAGTTGAATCTAATGGCGCTGCCGCAGGGTATCAAGTCTTCACTTATTATACCGATAAGTTGAATCTTTTGGATCACCAGGCTTTTGGTGAGGGATTTCGTGGTGCAGAAAGTAAGAACCTGATGAAATCAGCCACATGGCATTTTTACAATGGTTCTTCATCCGTTACCAATAAAATATATGAACTGGATGCAATGGGAAGGGTAACGAAAGTAAGTACCACTATAGATGCGAATAACATGCCGGATGTGACTTATACTTATTATTGATAGCTGTGAAAATACAATGAAAGGAGGCCTGTTTATACGGGCCTTTTTTTATTGGTATTATTTTCTTAATAGCAATACAACTAAAAAAGGATCTGGTAAATTTTTGAAAGTTCCCGGGCACTTACTTTCTTATCATTTTCCTTTTAAACATTTGCAGCAACCACAGAATAGGATCAACGGCACTGATCGCATGCACGGTTTTATTTTTATCTCATAAAAAAATTAACTAATCAAAAAAAGTAAAAACCATGAAAAAAAATCTTGTCACAGCTTTGATCCTGGTCACAGGTATCACATTCTTTGCATCCTGCAAAAAAGAAAACGCTGACTTAACTCCCCAGTCCGGGCAGGAACTGGCTACACAAAAAATAAAAGATCCAAAAGCTCCATCAAGGATAAAAACTGAAACCAGCAGTTTTGGAACAAAGAACTACACTTATAATGCCGACTTCAATTCAACCGGTAATACGGGTGTAAGTCCAAAGGTTTACACTTATCCCGATGCAACGCATATCATTGAAACTCCCTCAAGCGGTCCGGTTGTAACTTATCAACTTAATAAAAAAGGACTGATCGAGACAGCATCAACAGACTATACTACGCAATACTGGACATTTGATTCTAAAAATCAATTAACAGAGATCAAGACGGTAGGCAATAGCTCTGGCAGTGTTAGCTATTTCAAATATGTTTATAATAGTGATGGCAATCTTGATACGCTGAGCGAGATAGCGAATGGCACAGTGTCCTGGTGGGAAACATTTACTTATTATACCGACCAGCCAAACGTAATGGATAATGATGTGTTTGGTGAAGGTTTTAAGGGAGTAAGCAGTAAGAATCTTTTGAAATCATCAGAATCTCATTATCCAAACTATGTGTCTGTTTGGAATCAATGGTATGCTTACGATCCATATGGCAGAGTTGTAAAAGTAAGTCACACGGTGAATGGAAATCCTCAATCGGATTATATATACACTTACTATTAATAGCCAGGAAAGACAAAATGTAAGAGGTCTGAATATAGAGGCCTCTTTTTTTATTGGAAAGATCTATGGTTGTTGCCAAATCTGAATTGGTAAAGACCATAGGTTTATTTTTGTGTCCATGGATCGTAAATTATTTCACGGAAACAATAAGTAATTCAGTTTTCAATCTCATGGTGTTATCATTACCTGGCATAAGCCGGAGGTTGCGAAAGATCCATCTATTCCATTGACTAGATTACATGCACAAAAATGCAGTTAGCAAAAAATGGTCCCGATAGCTATCGGGATTAAATGACTTTACTGATTACTTATATTCAAGTGCTTCTTATTATGAGAAAGGAATTAAACAATTATGACAAATTGCTTCATGTAAATGAAGTATTGCTTTGATCTATCATGTTGCATTCAAGTTATCGTATGCCGGGGTCTGCCCTCTTCATCCAATCACATTGTGGTTGCCTCGGGGCAAGACCCCCGGGCGGACGGAAAGAAAGAAACACACCGACAACAAGGGCTGCCATTTTTTTCGTCCTTGCAAACGGCTTATTTATGCACTAGCGAATCACGTTGCCGCATAGCCATCTTAAATACATCATCAAGTGAGCTGCGGACCACAAGTAACTTGGTTTCCAATATCGCTTCCTCACCTGGCGACAATTCCGCCTGGGGATCCACATGCTGACAAGTTAGCTCCGGGTTGCTCCATACATTGCCTGTGTTGTGAGTGAAACTTGCGATCACCCAACTTCTGTCTTTGGAAAATGTTGCGATGAATGGC
>DASYQG010000386.1:0-18841 GCA_036005825.1 Chitinophagaceae bacterium
ACCATTGACCACTCACCACTCACGTTCCTTATCTTTGCGGCCGTATGCAATTCGAAAAAATTCATAATAAAGGACAGGCCCAATTATTCAAAAACCCTTACCTGGAAATGCTCACCAAAACACATCCGTTGGTGATCTGGGGCATGTATACACCGGTGATGATCTACATGTTGTATTATAGCGGCAACATATTTGGTTTTTCAACAACCCGTATCATACTTACATTTTTAGGTGGCATGTTCTTCTGGTCATTCTTTGAATATATTGCTCACCGTTTCCTGTTCCACATGGTGGCAAATAGTGGTAGGGCAAAAAAATTCGTATACACCCTTCATGGCAATCACCATCATTATCCAAGAGATCGCCAGCGTTTATTCATGCCTCCAGTACCAAGTCTTATTCTTGCATCTGCTATATTCGGGCTAATGTACTTGTTGCTCAGGCAGCATACGTTCATGTTCTTTCCCGGGTTTCTTTTAGGTTATCTTATGTATGGGACGATGCATTATGCTATTCATGCATGGAATCCACCATTCAAATGGATGAAAGGATTATGGAGAAATCATCATCTTCATCATTATAAGAATGAACATAATGGTTACGGCGTAAGCTCAACTATCTGGGATCATGTTTTCGGCACTATGTTCGATCTTAAAAATGAAAAAGAAGACAAAGAGAAGGTGAAAGAGCTGATGTTTGAGAAAAAGTAATAATATGGTCAGCTGTAATACTACTATTTGACTTTACTTGCGCCGCACTCTTGTACTTTCTGTTCAATATTCACCACTTTTCATCGTCACTAATATTTTCATCCCGCTTACTAAATTGCTGTCGGGATCTTATTTTCTCAGCTTGCCTTTCAATCATTAGATCAGCAATAATCGGCGCCGCGTTTGTTCCGGGATTTTCATTAAGCAACTGTTTCAATTTTGCTTCACTTACATCCATTCGGTAAAGGATCGAAATTAATTTTTGAAAGTCAGTATTTATTAACTCATTTATTTTTTCTGCTAATATTTGTTTGCTAAATGAATGATCCTTTTCATTCATAATAATTCCAAGATCTTTTGAAATTTCCAGTAATGGCTGTTCATCTTTCATATAACAAAAATACTCAACCTACAGTAGTAAAGCCTAATGATAACTTATCACCATTATCGACCATTTATACAAAAACGAACTTAAACGCGATATCGATCCGTCTAATACGAATTATATCGTATAAATTCGTTCTGTATAGCCATAAACCAACGACATGAAGAAAACATTACTGTCTGTAATAACAATTTTCTTTTTATACAGCTTTTCGTGGTCGCAGGGAACATTGAAAGGAAAAATTACAGATTCTGCAACAACCAAACCGCTTGGCTTTGCTACTATTACTGTTTTTAAAGCAGCAGACACTGCGATTATTACTTATCGTCTCAGTACTCCCGATGGGGATTTTAAAGTTCCGGGTATTCCTTTGGATATGAATTGTAGAGTTGTGATCTCTTATTCAGGTTATAGCATTTTTAGAAAAGAGTTTACGATTACTACTTCTCAAGCAACTTTAGACATTGGTACGATCAAGCTCACCACTGATGCAAAGACACTGGATGAAATATTAGTTTATGCAGAACGACCACCAGTAATCATGAAAAAAGACACCATTGAATTCAATGCATCAGCTTTTAAAACTTTACCCAATGCGTTAGTAGAAGATCTTTTGAAAAAACTCCCGGGTGTAATGGTAGATAAGGACGGAAATATTTCTGTAAACGGAAAACCAGTGAACAGGATCTTAGTTGACGGCAAAACTTTTTTTGGTGATGATCCTAAAATGGCGACAAGAAACTTGCCTGCCAATGTTATCGACAAAGTACAAGTGATGGATGATAAAGAAGAAGCCATGAGGAATGGTGATGATAATCTCAATAATGTGGGAAAGGTTGTCAATATTACTTTGAAAAAAGGAGTGAAGAAAGGATGGTTTGGAAAAATGTATGCAGGAGGAGGAACCGACCAACTTTACGAAGCAGGCGGCATTGCCAATATCTACCGGGATACATTACAGGTAAGTGTACTTGGGTATATGAATAATCTCAATCGTACCGGCTTTAGTTATTCAGAGCTGATGCAATCCGGAGGTTTTGACCGGGTAAGAAGCAACAGTGCAAGCAATAGCACCAGTGTTTGGAATAATGCTGGTGGTAGTGGCATTTCGATCAACGGAATAAATTTTGGAGGCTCGCAAAATTTTGGAGGCATTTCTACAAGTAATGGAATTGGATTTAATATTAATCATGCACCAAACAAAAAACAATCTATATATCTCCAGTATTTTAATGGAAATGTAAACAGCGACCGGGCGACGAATACAAATCTTGCTCAATATAATGGAGATACGGTCATCAATACAACGACAAAGCTTACCGGTGATTTCATCACTCATACACATAATTTCGGCTTTGGTGCAAGGCTGAAACCTGATTCTGTAACAAATATTCTTTTTAATGCAAGCTATCTTATCGGGTTACAGGATGAAGACCGGTTTAGCGATATCAGGGGGAATAATAATAAGATCGGGCAATTGAGTGATGGCGATGTAAATCAGTATAATGATGCGACGACACGTATTTATCGGCATGGGTTAGCTATCACACTTTTATCCAGGAAAAAGAAAGGAAGACGATTTAACATCAATCATAACCTCGAAATTAATAACCGATATAATGATTATGAATCGGAATCAGATATAAGCTATTACTATCCCATTGCATACGATAGTCTTTATTCACAACTTCGAATGGAAAGAATACCAAGAACAGATGTGATGTTCATGTTCAATTATAGCGAACCACTAAACAAACATTTGACAATGCGTCTTGCCGGCCGTTATGAATACGGTAAACTTCATAATGGGGTAGGCACTTTTAACAGCGTAAATGGAAATGATAAGTTTGACACATTAAACACTTCATTAAGTAGTGATTTCAGAAGAATCAGCAACCGTGCTTTTCTCGGAGCCGGTCTTGAATATAAATGGAAAGATCTTACGATCACTCCATCTGTAAGGCTTCTTAATCAACATGTGAATAACCGCATGATCTCCTCAAACACTTTTATAGAGCAACAACAGTTTAGTGTATTACCTGTATTTTCTATTGTATATAAACAATTAAATATTGGGTATAACAAGGATATTATTCTTCCAAACTATAATTCTCTTAACCCTGTTACTGATCTCAGCAATCCTTATTTTATTTTTAAAGGAAACCCTGATCTGTTGTCTTCAAAAAGAGATAATATTAATCTTAACTATTATTTCAACGATGCAAAGAGATATATTAATGTTGGCGGTTATGTCAGCGCCAGTTTCACCAATAATGATGTTGTGCAAAGTATTACAGTAGATGATAAGGGAGTACAAACAAGCTACCCTGTGAATGTAAATGGGACGGAGAATTATAGCATGAACTGGAATATCAATAAACAATATAAGAACAAGCAAAATAAAATTTTTATGTGGAACACAGGTAACTGGATGGGTGTTAATAAGAGTCGCATGTTCTTTAACGGTATTGAGAGCTGGCAAACTACTTTCAATTATAATCACTGGTTTGGTATTGGCTTAAATCTGAATGATAAATTCGAATGGAACATGAATTATAGTTTTGGAAGAAATTTTACAAAATATACCAACCCTTATTTCAAAGAACTTAGGGTGAGCAATTATGATTGGGGAAATGAACTTGTATTGCGCTGGCCGAAGCATCTTATTTGGGAAACACAATTTTCCTATGCCTATAATGGGAGCATACCAAAAGGGTATCCAAAAGAAACAATTCGCTGGAACGGCGCTTTAAATATAACAATGCTGAAAAATGAAGCAGGAGTTTTGAAACTTGCTATGAATGATATTCTGGATCGCAACCAAAACATTTGGGTAAGTGCAAACCGGAATACAGTTACAACGACAGAAAACAATATTTTAGGTCGCTATTTCCTGGCCACATTTACTTATAATGTAAGACCAGCTGGGATGAAGAAAAAAGTGGGGGGTAGAGAAAGATTGTTTATGTTCTAAAATTTTTCCATCACGCCAAGGTTAAACAATGCAAAGTCATATTTCACCGGATCATGCTTATCTAATTTTCTCAGTGCTTCAGTAAGTTCAATTGCTGCAAGCCAGTCTACTTGCTTTCTTTTTAATATGCCTAATTTTTTTGCTACTCTTGCCACATGTACGTCGATCGGGCAAATAAGTTGTGAAGGGGAAATATTTTTCCATAAGCCAAAGTCCACTCCCTTGTTGTCATTCCTAACCATCCATCTTAGAAACATATTTAATCTTTTGCAAGTTGATCTTTGCAATGGAGAAGAAATATGTTTTTCTGTTCTTTTCAAATGCTCAAATGAAAAAAAATATTTTTTGAAATGGGTCAACCCGTGTTCAGTATCAAGACCGGAAATGGGAAAAAAGGCAAACTCGAGAGAGCTATGTTTTGAATAATGCTGATGTAAAAATTCGATAAAATAATAGAGATCATCTTCATTAAAAGTACGGTGTTTGAATTTTTTTAAACCTTGCAGATCTTTTGCTGAATGGCCTTTTATAAATGCATAAGGTGAATCATCCATTCGCTGGATCAATTCTTTGCTTTTATTGATGATCGTTGTCCTGTTTCCCCATGCAAATACAGCTGCGAATAAGCCCGCAATTTCTATATCTTGTTTTTGTATAAATAAATGAGGGATCGCTATCGGATCGTCTTTGATAAATGCGGGACGGTTATATTCTTTTACCTTATTGTCAAGAAATTCTTTTAGGTGCACCGCCATCATGCAAATTTAGTCAGTCGATCCTTAAAAAGGCGACAGTAGAAATTCAATATGATGCCGGCGCTATAATTTTCAGATAGGATCTCTACCGCGGATAAGGCGTAAAATGATTGCGATCACAGCAATTACTATTAAAACATGGATGAGCGAGCCTGCATGAAAAACAAAAAAGCCCAATAGCCAACCAATGATAAGGATTACTGCTACGATATATAAAAGGGAATTCATGGTACAATAATTTATACCGTATGAATGCAAGCACCATACCAAAGTAAAATTACCCGATCGCTTTTGCGAGATCATCGATCAGGTCATCTGCATCTTCAATACCCACGCTTAAGCGGATCAATGAATCACTTAGGCCATTTTTTACTCTTTCTTCTTTTGGTATTGATGCATGTGTCATCGAAGCAGGGTGATTGATAAGGCTTTCTACGCCACCTAAACTTTCGGCCAATGAAAAAAGCTTTGTAGAAGAGAGTACTCTCATGGCTTCTTCCACGCTATCGTTCTTTAAAACAAAACTTAACATACCGCCAAAATCACGCATTTGTTTTTTTGCAATGGCATAACCAGGATGATTTTCAAAGCCCGGCCAATATACTTTTCCGATCTTCGGATGTTTTCTTAACCAATGTGCAATTTTTGCCCCATTCTCACAATGGGCTTTCATTCTTACGTGTAATGTTTTTATACCTCTTAATACAAGAAAGCAGTCCATCGGTCCTGGTACTGCGCCACAGCTTTTTTGAATAAAATATAATTTGTCTCTTAGCTCAAGACTGTTCATCATTAATGAACCTTGTATCACATCGCTATGCCCGCCAAGATATTTGGTTACGGAATGCATCACAATGTCTGCACCGAGGTCAATAGGGTTTTGTAGATAGGGTGAAGCAAACGTGTTATCAACTGCGAGCAAAATGTTTTTAGGTTTTGTAATGGCAGCAACTGCGGCTATATCAGTAATATTCATTAATGGATTCGTCGGCGTTTCTAACCAAACAAGTTTTGTTTTGCCTGCTATTGCTTTTGAAATGGCAGGAATATTGGTTGTATCAACATAAATAAACTTAATACCAAATTTTTCAAACACTTTTGTAAACAAACGATATGTACCACCATACATGTCATTACCACAAACAACTTCATCACCGGGCTCTAATAATTTTATTACGGCATCAGTGGCGGCTACGCCACTGCTAAAGGCCAACCCATATTTTGCGTTTTCAATTTCTGCAAATGCTTTTTCCAGAGCAGTACGTGTTGGATTTTGGCTGCGGGCATATTCATAACCTTTGTTTTTACCGGGAGCTTCCTGTACGTAAGTGCTTGTTTGATAAATGGGGGTCATTATCGCACCTGTAGATGGATCGGGTTCGGCGCCGGCATGGATATATTTTGTTGCTTCTTTCATGTTTGAATTTTGAATGACTGCAAAGATGTGGAATATCAGGCAAACTGTTGTTTACCATTCATCATCGGCAAAAATTCACTTAACAAAGACTTAACGGATGAAATCGATAAGATCGAATCATGCTTCAGGCAGCTGGAAATATTTTTGAAGACTTCTTTTTAATGCTTCAGCTATATTATGATTTATTTACAGTCTCTTGCAAAATAATCTCCTTCTGCCGGTGACAGACAAACTGCTTGTCTTATATAGTTAACTACAATAACTTGTATTTAGTCAGAATTTCTTAATTAAAAATAGTATAACCATGAAAAAGTTAATAATCTTAACCTGCCTGTTTGCCGCACTAAGTGTTGCAGCATCTAATCCCCCTGAAGTAACTGAAAAAGTTTTAAAAGCGTTTAATGAAACATTTATGAAAGCCACCGATGTTGTATGGCATGAAACGCAAAATATATATGAGGCCAGCTTTAAACAATCCGAAATTATATCAAGAGCCATTTATGATAAAGAGGGAAACTTGCTTAGAACAACCCGTTATTATTCACAGGAAAATCTTCCAATCAATATTTTGACAAAATTACAAAAACGGTATGCCGGCAAATCTGTTTATGGGGTAACAGAATTGTCTTCGGAAGATGAAGTATCCTATCACATAACTCTTCAGGATGAGACCAACTGGTATGTGATTAAAGCAGATAATTTTGGCAATCTTGAGTTATCAAAAAAATTTAAGAAAGCTTAGGTCTGGCAGGACATAGGTGTAAACAAATACGATGAATGTAAATAGCCTCGTCTTAGGCGAGGCTGTTTATTTAAATAAGAAGGAAGATGTGAGATAACGCCAGTCATAATTATCAGCTTCATGAGCAGGTCTTGCTTCAATCTTTTTATTTATCACTTCGGGTTTAAGGATCTTCTCATCTACAAGTATTTTTTTAGCGTCAGTGATCAATTCACTGATCTTATCATTTTTTATCCATTGTTCCTGGGGTGGCTCAAAACCTGTCTTGTCTTTACGCCAAACTATTTCATTCGGTAACTTGTCTCTCATTGTTTCCCGCAACAACCATTTTGTCCAGCCATTCCTGATCTTAAAATTTGCCGGTAAGGAAAAAATAAATTCAACTAACTCGTGATCCAGGAATGGCAATCGAACTTCCCGTCCATGCGCCATTGAGTTCCGGTCGGCATATCGAAGTAATTCTTCAAGGCCATGCATACAAGTATTGAAATATAGGACACCATTAAGAGTAAATATTTCCGGTGTGATATAATAGGCTTCTTTACTTTGTAATTGCGTAAAATTTTTTGTAAGATCTTCGTGCCTCAATGCATTCAATAAATACTGTCTTTCTAAAAAAATGGTGGCAAACTCCGGAAATAAGGCGGCAATCCGGTTCTTCCATCCAAAATTTTCAGTAACACCTAATTCTTTTGCCGCATTCAATTCGCCGGTTGATATAAGTTTTCTTTTCCTGAAAAGTTCCTGCCAATACCATTTATAGTATTTATGATAGCCGGCCAACGTTTCATCTGCGCCTTGTCCGTCGAGTAAAACTTTTATTCCTTGCTGCTTTGCTAATTCATATACTTTATACTGTGCATAAATGCTGCTGGAGCTAAAAGGTTCTTCCTGGTAATAAAAAAGTTTTTCAAGATCGCTGTGTAATGAAGTCGCATCGGGAGTTGTGGTGAAATGTAGTAGATGAAATTTATCAGCTACAAGTTTTGCAAACGCTGATTCATCTTTTTCAAAACCGGGAAAAACAGAAGAGAAAGCTGTGAGTGGTGAGTTTTGGGCCGTGAGTGAATGCAGTGTCGCAATTATCGATGAGCTATCTAATCCTCCGCTTAAACTGGTGCCAACCGGTACATCACTTCTTAATCTTCTCTTTACCGATCGTTGGAGAAGAGAACTAAATTTTTCTATGGCTTCTGAGTCATTGATCTTTTTGTTTTCATTTTCAACTTGAATGTCCCAGTAATTAATGATTGAAAGTTGAAGGTTGAAAGTTGAAAGTTTCAGATAAGACGCAGCCGGTAATTTGGAAATATTTTCAAAAAAAGTTTCTTCAGGAATATTGGGATTATCTACATAGCCGATCGTTAAATAATTAAAAAGTAATTTCAAATTCACTTTTCTTTCAATGCCTGCTGCCCACAAGGCTTTCATTTCTGAGGCAAAAATAAATTGTTCATTATCTATAAAATAGAAAAATGGTTTTTCGCCAAACCTGTCTCTTGCAGCAAAAAGCTCTTTCTCTTTTTCATCCCAAATTGCGAAAGCAAACATGCCATCGAAATGGTCAACACATTCTTCTTTCCAGCAATCATAAGCGGCGACAATGACTTCAGTATCCGTTTTTGAAAAAAAAGCGTAGTCTTTCTTTTGCAACTCTTCTTTTAGTTCAATGTAATTATAGATCTCGCCATTGTGAATGATAGTATAACGATCAAGATAATGCATTGGTTGATTGCCCGCACTGCTAAGATCAATGATTGATAGTCTCCGGTTTCCTAATGCAGCTGTTGAATTCATCCAATTTCCTTCAGTATCTGGTCCGCGATGAGCCAGTGCATCCGTCATTTTTTTTATACGTTCTGAACTGATAAGTGAACTATTATTAGATATGATCCCGGCTATTCCGCACATATATGTAAAGTAAGTAAATAAATAGCTGAATAGCGAACAAAGCGTATCCCGATAGCTATCGGGACGACGCAACAAAGTTTAATCAAGGATCAAAAGCCGGGAATAAAAAAGTACTAAAAACTTATAGGCAGTTTTGTTTTTACATCATCCCAAAGAAATATCAGTGTAGTGCTTTTTTCTGATTTTTTTTCGCAGGCAATAGTAAAGTATTCTATAGCGAGATTTGTTTTTTCAACAGGCACTTCAAATTGCATCAGGTCCTTTAGCCTGTTTTGTTCAAGACCCCAGCTATATAAATTTGAATTTAGAACAAATGTCCATTTTGTTTCCTGAGGAATGCAGTATAAAATATATCGACCGGGCTTAACGGTTTTGCCTGCAACTGTCGCAGCGGAAAAAAATTCTATTTCTGTGGATTCATTAGCGCCGAGCCGCCACGGTGTATCATACTTTACAAGTCCCCCAAAGATCGGCCTACCTTGTTTTTGAGGACGACTATAAATAATCCTCATTAACGGCGGCACAAAAGTTTTGCCTGCCATTTTTAACAAAGGATAGTCGGTTGGAAAGTACACCATGTCCATGGGCGAACGATCGGGGTTGGTATAATTGCTGGCAGGTGGAAGCACTTTTATTGGAGCTTCCGCTTTTGAAGGAGTATCATTACCAGCAGGTTTTTTCTCAGGCTCACTGCAGCTAAAAAATATAACTGGTAATAATGTTACTAATAGAATTTTTTTCATAACTAATTTATAAAGTGATCGGCAGTGTAACTTTTACTTGCTCCCATGCAACGATCAGTGAAATTCCGGTTGTGGATTTTTCAAAATACATTGACATGCTTTCAACCACTTCATCTGTTTTTTGTACCGCTACATCTGTTCTTAGCATATCTTTTTTTGAATCATATTTAAAGGCACCCCATGTATCGGTGTCTTTATTGAGGATCATCGTCCAAACGTTTTCACTAACGATGGCGTAAAGTGTATAGCGGCCTTTAGGAACTTTTTTTCCGCCGAGCTTTACATCTTTATAAAATTCTATTTCGGTGGCTTCATTAGCGCCAAGTCTCCACACTTTGTCATACTCCACTAACTCACCAAAAATTTTTCTGCCCTGTTTTTGCGGACGGCTGTAAAGCACCCTTGCAATCAATGGCTCAGTTGCCTTATTTTGAATTTTAAGAATTGGATAATTGTTTGGATAATAACTTACATCCATCGGCGATTTATCAACTTCAGGCAGTTTGGCGGATTGTGAAAATGAAAATGAAAAAGAAATAAGGAAACAAAGTAGAATGGAAGTTTTGCACATAAATGAGGTTTAAAATGACAAAAATAACAGTTTCATAGACTATGACGAATTTATAGGCTGAATCGTTCGCTAACGGTCAAATTGTTTTAGAAAATCCATTGTCATGTTTTTTAGTTCCGGGAAAAATAACTGGTAAAGACCTTTTAGCCTATCATAATGTTCATTGAACAGTTGAAAGGCAGTATCGCTTTCTTCCAGGTATTTTGCTCTTCGCACCACTCCTGCAAGACTTTTTTCTACTCCCTGTCGATACCTGTAATTATAAAGCCAGTTTTGAGCTTTCATATAAGGATACATTCTGCTGAATTTTTCCGGAAAATGATCGGTGAACTGATCAAGCATAGCATACGTATTAATTGTAAATGCTTTTAGACTTTCATCGGTAAATTCATTTTCATCCAGCGCCAGGAAATGGTCATAGATCACATCCATCAATGAGCCAGCATAAAGTCTATAAGCGGACCGAAAGACCTCTTTGGCCGCTTTTGTTGCCAAATGACTATCAGTAAACCGGTCTATCTCACGATGTACTGCAATTCCTTGTTGTATTTGTTCAGGGTAATCATACTTCTTCTTTCCTTTTACATAATCACTGATCATATTGCCGACCAATATACCCGGCCTGCCAAAAGAAAGGTATGCATGCGCCAAATAGTTCATAGGCTAAAGATAATACGAAAGAAAAATGCGGTTGTTACAGGTTTAAATGGATAAGTTTCCGCTTTGTTCATTTGTTATAAAAATTTTCACATTTCACTTTCATGCATGCATTCATGATGAATGGGATTTAAGATAGTTTGGCGGTATTAATAACGGATACATGTTCACATTCATTCTTATTCTTTCACCTGCATTAACAATCATGTCCATCAATCACAATTGGCTTGTCACAGGGTGTAACCAAATCTATCTTTGAAACGTCAAACTGATACAAAATAAAACAATCAGAAAAATTCATCTAAACCAATAAACTTTTGAGATATGAAAAAGATAGTATTTGTGTTCGGTCTTGTAGTAGCAATGGGAGTCTGCAGTGCTTACCCGAGTGAAAGAGTTTCCCAGAAAGTGCTGGTATCATTTAAAACTGAGTTCACAACGGCACAAGATGTGGAATGGGAAACGGGCAACAATTATTTCAGAGCTGCATTTACAATGAATGAGCAGCGGATATTTGCTTATTATAATGTAGACGGACAATTACTGAGCATTGCAAGATATATCAGCTCAATTCAATTACCCGTTAATCTCTATGCTGATCTGAAAAATGATTATAGCAAATACTGGATCGGCGACCTGTTTGAAGTTAGCAATAGCGAAGGCCTCCATTATTATGTAACACTTGAAACGGCAGATTCAAAATTGGTAATGCATTCAAGTAATGGTGGAAGCTGGAGTACATATAGTAAGAGCAAAAAGATCTGATGAACAAGTTAGTTTTGGTGTGTGGTAAATTAAGAGCCCTGGCATTATAGACAGGGCTTCTTATTTTAAGTGATCATGAATGATGCATTATATAATTGTTATTCATTATAAATAGCGACAGACGTTAATCTCTTTAACACATGTACCCATTAATCACAATTCAATTGACTTCAGTTATTTGTTTAGTTACTTTCGTTATACGTCACACACATTACTTATCCTTCTAAGAAATTCGAAAAAACCTTAAACCATTAAACCTTTGATTATGAAAAAAACACTTGTGACGCTGTTTGCATTATTGACAATTGGTATGACAGTTACGCTGGCATCAGGAAAAACTGATGTAGATCCTAAAATTTTATCTGCCTTTCAAAAGGAATTTTCATTTGCAAAAAATGTAAAGTGGGAAGAGGAGGGGACTTTAGCCCGGGTATTTTTTTCATTGAATGACCAGGGAATTACCGCCTGGTATAATTCTGACGCAGAATTAGTAACCACGGCAAGGAATATTCTTTATAACCAATTGCCGATCTCTGTTATGAGATCACTTGATAAAGAGTATGCAGGCGCAGATATCTTCGGGATAGTTGAGATCAATCGTAATGATGAAACCTACTATCAAATACGGGCAGATAAAAAAGGTAAAAAACTTTTATTAAAAGCAAGCCCATCAGGAAATATAATAGTGTTGAAAAAAATTAAATAAACGCAGTTCTTTAATGAGCATGTGGTGTACCTCTCGTCTGAAGCGAGAGGTTTTTTTATTTTTAAACTTTATTTCTTTAAAAAATTTATTTTTGCGGCCTTCCCGTCCCGCCTCAGGCGGGATGATCTGAAGGCAAATGTTTAAAAATCATAAAATGAGTAAAGGTCCCGTTTCACAATTCATTCAACATCATTACCGTCATTTTAATGCAGCAGCTTTAGTGGATGCTGCAAAGGGCTATGAGCAACATTTATCAGAAGGTGGCAAAATGATGGTAACAATTGCCGGCGCCATGAGTACGGCTGAGCTAGGAATTTCATTAGCGGAAATGATACGCAAGGATAAAGTACATATCATTTCCTGCACAGGCGCCAACCTGGAAGAAGACATCATGAATCTTGTAGCACATAGTCATTATAAACGAGTTCCTAATTATCGGGATCTCACACCGCAGGATGAATGGGATCTTTTGGAAAACCATTATAACCGTGTCACCGATACTTGTATTCCTGAAGAAGAAGCATTCCGACGCATACAACAACATATACATAAGCTTTGGAAAGATGCAGACGATAAAGGTGAAAGATATTTTCCACATGAGTTCATGTATAAAATGTTACTCAGTGGAGTATTGAAAGAACATTATGAGATCGATCTAAAGGATAGCTGGATGATGGCGGCAGCGGAAAAAAATCTTCCTATCGTTGTTGGCGGATGGGAAGACAGCACAATGGGAAATATTTTTGCTTCTTATGTTATAAAAAACCAGATAAAAGCCACTACCATGAAAAGCGGGATTGAATACATGGTATGGTTAGCAGATTGGTACAGGCATAATAGCGGCGGTAAAGGTGTTGGATTCTTTCAAATTGGTGGCGGCATTGCGGGTGATTTTCCAATTTGTGTTGTGCCCATGATGTACCAGGATCTCGAATGGCATGATGTTCCTTTTTGGAGTTATTTCTGCCAGGTAAGTGATTCAACAACTTCATTCGGTTCTTATTCAGGCGCTGTACCAAATGAAAAAATTACTTGGGGCAAGCTGGGAATAGATACACCAAAGTTCATTGTTGAAAGTGATGCAACGATCGTAGTGCCATTAATATTCGCTTACTTATTAGGATGGTAATAAAAATGATGATTATAATTTTTATGTAACCAGCTTTTGCAATTCTATTTGTCGTCCCTTGCGTCGCACACTTGTACAACATTAATTCTAAGCAACAAAAAGGCGTCTTACATTTACGACGCTTTTTTATTTAGTTATGTATTTCTTTTGGCTTCTTCCCATGCTTTCGCAGGGGCAATAGCTTTTGCGAAATATATTATAATAATAATTTTTATAATAATACCGCCCAGCGCTCCCTGGAAACCTGATAAAGCAATAGCTAAAACCCAAATGAGAATAAAGAATACAAGACCTACTACAATGGCAACATAAGGTCTTGTTCTTGTCCAGAAACCCAGCGCAACAAATACTCCTGATTGTATTATAATTATTATCCAAAACAAAAACGTGAAAGGAACTTCGGAAATAGCCGCTGAGATCAATTCACCTGCAAAAAGTAAGGCAGCTGTAACGAATAAAGTTGTCCGGGCATTTTTAATTCCTGATTCATAGCCCTGCATTTCGAGGTGCTTTACACCTTCATAATATTCAGTTATCTCATTTTTATCTTCTTCATTTGATATTTGTTGATCTTGATTGTCAGACATAATGCTAATTTATTTTCAATATAGAAAATATCTAATAAGAAGAAAAGTGTAAACAAAAAATAAAACCCCGGCAATGCCAGGGTTATTATTCTATAAAAAAAGGTAAGGATTAGCGTATACGATCGAGTCGATCTTCACGACGATCTCTTTTGTTTTCACGGCGATCACGGACATCTTCTTTGCGATCTCTAACATCTTCACGACGATCTCTTAAACCACCATCATGCCTTCTGTCAATTACATCTTCTCTTCTATCACGGCGATCTTCTTTTCTATCTCTTACATCTTCACGTCTGTCGCGGACATTTTCTCTGCGATCAATTTTGTTTTCAGTTCGGCCAAATCGTTGATTTCTTTGAGACGATGCATCTGTAAAAAAAGCTACTCCCAGCATTAATACAGAACCGATAAGTACGGATTTTAGGGCTTGATTAGTTTTCATATTATTTTAAGGGTATCTAAAACGATAACGAATAAATAGACCGGCGGGTTGCCCTAAGGTTTAATGCCAGCCTACCGGCAGGCAGGCAATAAAAAACCCTCTCACCTTAAGTAAGAGGGTAAAATTTTTAAAATATATTGAATCAGGAGAAATGCAGTTCTCTTCTTATCAATTCAGCTTCTCTTGAAGAGTGAAAACACCAAACAAGCAATGAAATAACAAATAGTTTATGGATTGAACTTTCAATTATCAGACCATCGGGATCATTAAAAAATATTTCAACCCCCCAATAACAGATGCTAATAAGAAGTGCAGCAGCTATGGAGAAAAATGGTTGTTTATTGCTAATCATTGATAAGAGAATCAAAATACCGGCGAGCCCAAGATAGACAAGGAAATTTTTAGTAGTAAAAGAAGTCTCGGGCATTATCCAAAGAACAACTGCACCTGCAACAAAGGACACAGCACTGATCAATAAAATATTACGGGTTTTGCGAAGTTTTTTATTAAGCTGTATTGTTTCCTGTGTGCGGTACATTTCGGAATAATCAATATGATTATTTGTGCTGATCTGCATAAGGGTAGGGTTTTTATTAGATTAAATGATTACTTTTTCTTAGCCAATTTCGCACAGCTAAATAAGTAAAAAGTTTTCTTTTTTTCTAAGTAAAACTACCAATTTTTAAAAAGCTCTTTGAGATTCAAGTGGCATATCTCTTTTTAACATTTCTTCACGATTAGCCATTTCCAAAGCCGTATAAAAAACAAGTTTTGCCCTCTTTTCCATCAATGTATAATTTATTTTATCAGGAGTATCCGTAGGCCTGTGATAATCCGGGTGAACTCCATTAAAATAAAAAATGATAGGAACCCCCTTTTCAGCAAAATTGTAATGGTCGCTACGATAATAAAAACGATTTGGATCTTTTGGATCATTATATTTTCTGTCAAGCTTAAGCTTAGTATAATTACCATTTATAGCTTCTGTTATTGGAGTAAGGTCTGAACTGAGTTTATTATCACCGATCACGTATATGTAGTTTGTCGAATCTTTGTCCTTCATGTAATCATTCCCAATCCGGCCGATCATATCAATGTTCAGGTCAACTGTAGTTTTTTCCAAAGGATAGACAGGATGATTTGCATAATAAGCAGACCCCCATAACCCATGTTCTTCTCCACTCACTGTCATAAATACGATGCTGCGACGCGGACCTTTGCCTTCAGCTTTTGCTTTTGCAAAAGCTTCTGCTAATTCAAGAACACTTACAGTACCACTGCCATCATCATCAGCGCCATAATAAATAACAGTATCTCTTTTACCCACATGATCATAGTGGGCGGTGATAAGCACATACTCATCTTTCTTATCGGTTCCATCAAGCAATCCCATAACATTGCTTACCTGTGTTTTTATTGTTGTTTTTTGAAAAGCAAGATCAATGTTTGCCTTATAAGTTTTTCCCGGCAATGAATTAGCCGTCATTTTATCAAATACTCCTTTTCCATCTTCACCCATAATTTCTGCAGCTACTTTTTCAGAAATATAAAATAACTGCGGATTGAAATTGGCTTTATATCCATTCAAACTCCAACCAGCTCCACGATTATTTACAGGTCTGTTGGATGTACCAAATGATTTTGAAACAAGCAGTACAGCAACGGCCCCTTTCTTTGAGGCATTTTGTAATTTTCCAAATGTCTGGCCAGGGCTCATGCCACCTGTTTGGGCAGATTTATAATCAGCAGGCGTTCCTTCTATAATTAAAACTGCTTTGCCACGAACATCAAGATCTTTATAGTTATCTATTTTATCATCAACAATTCCATAACCAGCAAACACAACTTCTGAAAAAGGAAGTTCGGATGAAAAATTGCCACTATTATTCAAATAGTCTTTATTCAGTTCAAAAGATTTTCCATTTACACTGACTGATGAAGAAACCACAGAATCTTTATAAAGCGGATAAGTCAAACGATAGCTGTCACCATTTCCTGGTTTCAACCCGATCGATCTAAAATGTTGTTCAATATAATTAGCTGCTTTTTCCAATCCTGGAGAGGGAGTATCTCTTCCTTCATTATCAGCACTGGCAACTATGTAAAGATGTTTTTTCAGATCGGCAGCAGTAATGGAGTTACCGATCTTGTCCATGGTCTTATTTTTCTTTTGAGCATTAACTGCAAAAAGGGGAAGCAAAGCAATGAGTAGTAGCGTAGTTTTTTTCATGTGTTTTTTTAAATTTTTATTTGAGCCAATAGCTCAATTTATATAAAAATAAATCTCGCAGGCTCAAATATAAGCCTGATAGTTTTTAAAGAAACCATAAATGGATGAAAGGTAATCAACAACCTTCGGCAATTTTTTCTACCCGTCGTTGATGGCGGCCGCCTTCAAATGGGGTGTTTATAAACAATTGCACCATCTTTTCTGCATCGCCTTCACGTACAAAACGGGCAGGGATACAAAGGATGTTTGCATTATTATGTTCTCTTGCCAGTTTAGCCAGCTCTTCACCCCAGCAAATAGCAGCACGAATGCCTTTATGTTTATTTGCCGTGATCGCAACACCATTAGCGCTGCCGCAAAGAAGTATTCCAAATGCTGCTTCTCCTTTTTCAACTGCATTCGCTACGGGGTGGGCAAAATCCGGATAATCAACAGAGTCTTTTGAGTGGGTGCCAAAATCGTGGTAAGTAAGATCTTTGGCTTCTAAAAGAGAGATCAACTCTTCTTTGAAATCATATCCTGCGTGATCACTGCCAATGGCAACCGGTTTGCTTAGATCAAATGATGAAGACATAAATGCAATTTTAAAATTAGAAGATTCGAAATTGCAAAACAAAGTTAACGGACTCAGAACTCTGAACTCAGAACTTTTTAGCTCCATTCTTCTTTTTCTTGCAACTCTCTTTCTTTTTGCACTTTAGCAGTTAGCCAAATACTTATTTCATACAACAACCAAAGTGGTATAGTGCAGATAATCTGGCTGATAACATCGGGAGGAGTAATAATTCCCGCGAGTATTAAAATGATAACGATGGCATATTTGCGGTTACGACGTAGAAAGTCAGGACTCATCAAACCCACTTTTGCAAGAAAGAACATAACAAGCGGCAACTGGAAAGCTAACCCCGTGCCGAGTATCAATGGAACAAGTGTGTCAATATAACTTGTAATTGTCCATCGGTTCTCAATATTTTCATCTAACTGGAAGTTGGCAAAGAAGTTTACTGTGTAAGGAGCAATGACAAAATAGCCGAATAATATTCCAAGGAAAAATAAAAGTGAAACCCAGAAAATAACACCTCTTGTTTTTGATAATTCTTTTTTTGTCAACGCGGGTTTTATAAAACGCCAGAACTCCCAGAATATATAAGGAAATGCCACAATAATACCACCAACAAAGATCAAGGTGAAATACATACTGAATTGCCCGCTTACAGAAGTGCTTTGCATTTTAAGCCCGATATCTTTCATGCACATGTTATCTCCAAGACCAATTGCATGACCAAGTTTGCAAAGCCATTTATAGGTTGGAAAATCTGCATGAGTTGGACCCATCAGTACATCCCGGACGAAGAATGTATTATAAACTATAAATACAATTGCTCCCGCAGCAATTGCAAGCACAGAACGAAATAAATGTCCACGGAGAACTTCCAAATGTTCAATAAAAGACATTTCTGCCTTTTCTTCCGGGTTCTTTTTTCTCCATCCAAATAAACTCAAAGCCATCTTTATTAATTAGAATCGCAAATATAAGTAGCAGAGACGGGCTATTTTCAACCCATTTTCATAAAATGAAAAACCCCGGCAAAATACCGGGGTTTATTAATCTAAATAACATGTTTATTTGACAGACAAAGCCTTGTCTATTATGAATACAAGATTGGCTCTATGTGCACGGGTTTGTTCATCTGTTGAAACCGCTGTAGTCAACATTCCTTTGATCTTTTTAAGCGTATTATACATTGATGCTTTAGATGCATTGTCATAAGGGCTGACGGGTGCAGATACAATTGCTGCAAGACCTTTTACATATTCTGTTTGCAAATTAAGCCTGTATAAATTCGCATTTGTTTTCAGATCAGCTGCAAATACAGCATTTGTCAGATCGTTCATCATATCAGCAGATGTGTATGTGTTACCATACAAAGTGCTGTTATTAATTCTTGTCAATGTATTTGGACTCATCAAATGAGCAAATAAACCAACCTGCATATTAAGAATAACTGACTGTGCTCTCAGATCTTCGCCATTGCCAAAGAAATTAAAGCCACGGCGTTGTATTTGCAAATAAGGGAACAATGCAGCATCGCCTTTGAAGGCATCCGGTGCAAAAA
>DASYQG010000387.1:0-3990 GCA_036005825.1 Chitinophagaceae bacterium
GTCAGTTGCCATTCTTCTTTTTCTGCATTGGAAAGTAAATAATCGATCAGCACTGTTGCTGACTTGCCGGCGCCGAACAATAAAATATTTTTCATGTGAATGAAATCTGTTCGGCAAATTAGAACAAATAATTATGTGCAAGATGTCTGGCCTTAATATCTTTATTAAAAAAATTACAACTAATGCGGCCTGACATGACAAGACTCTGAACGG
Organism: Chitinophagaceae bacterium; assembly: GCA_036005825.1. Classification (GTDB taxonomy): domain Bacteria; phylum Bacteroidota; class Bacteroidia; order Chitinophagales; family Chitinophagaceae; genus VBAS01. Next base: position 214 of record DASYQG010000387.1, read on the forward strand.
AGCAAGAGTAAAACTATAGCCCCGCTGTCTGTCTTTCGTATTGTGCAGATTCAATTTCCATTACTCTGTATGCCACTTTAACACCACGCAGGTAATCCGGGATCTTTAAAGTTTTTGAACCATTTGCTTCAATAGAACTAAAAATAATTTTTTCGATTTTTATAGGTTGTTCACTGGGTTTTAAATATTGAAGTTCGACGATCACTTTATCTAATTCAAATTTTGAATCATTGTTGACTGTCAGCTCAAGATTCATTACGCCACCAAAAGCCCGTTGTTTATAATTGTTTGCTTTTACATTAACCAGCCTGTTGATATTAACCGGACGAGTTTTTGGCTTTGTCTCTTCAGTTTTTTCTTCTGTTGGCTTTGGCATTACTGCTTTCTTCTCCACGGATGCCATTTCATTCTCTTTAATTGCCGCATCATTTTTTTGCTGACCAGAGTTTGTAACTAAACTTTCAGCGGGAATATTTGTGTCTTCTTTTTTTGTTTGTGTCTTTTTAGTTGAAGATTTATTTGATTCAGGCACAACCGGGGGAATTACAATGGATGTATTTGAAGGGGTTACTGTATTGATGGCTCTTTTATCAGGTTGGATCATTGTAGTTTTTGATTGAGGTTGATCCTCACCCGCAAAATTCTTATATGCAACTACCACCAAAGAGCAAAAGATCACAGCGCCACCAACAACCTGCAAAATGGAAGTATGAGTTGATGTCCACATAGATTTTTTCTTACGGCTCAAATATGTTTCCGTATATCTTTTCTTAATATCATCCAGCGATTCTGAATATTTTTCGTTCAAGGTTGCTTCTTCGTTGATTGAAGCAAGCGTTGTATTAATGATCGGTCCTTGTTTTGGTAAAACTGTTTCTTTCGCTATGGGTTCCTGTCTTACATAAACCGGTTTGCTTTCCACCTTTTTTTCTTCGACAACCACAGGCTTTTCTTCAATAATCGCAGGTGCTTTTACATATACAGGTTGTGATTGTTTTTTAGGGACATGGTTTTCCGGCATTGCGACAAATACCTTTTTAGAAGTTGTTACCGTTTTATTTTCTACAGGTAGAACATATATTTCTTCTTTTGGAAGAACATAAGTTTCCTGTACCGGCTGTATTGGGTTGTTAATTTGTTTTTCCTGCGGCTTTTCGTCAGGCTTCTTGTAAAACCTGTCATAGGGCTGTTCCTCTGTTGCCGGAGCATAGTCCTTTAACCCCTCAACTTCGCTGGGATATCGCCAGGCAGCACTTTTCCCTTCTAACCAAACCAGGTCATAAGGTTTGAGACCAAGACTCACTAGCTGTTGCAGGCTATAAGGGCCGCTTTGCTTGTTACTGCGAAGCAAAAGATAAGTATTCATACCGTCCAATTATTGTAGATGTAAACGAAAATTCTGTGCCGGGCTGTGTAAAAGTGTTGTTATAAAAAATATATTTTACAATAAGGAAATTCATCCACCTAAGTGGAAAAAATAGCCCCAAAAAACAAGATTTTTATCAGGAATTGATAGCTGTTTCCGGTACATTTGCAAGCCCTGAAAAACAGGGTCTGATCATTGATAAATCAAGGCTTTGGAACCTGAATGGAGCGTCGCAACTAAAGCTCAATCGGAGTTACCAAAGCCGGTAAAATAAACTTTAGGAGCAACAAATGGACGATAGCTTACAGCCACTGGAAACGCAGGATAACGATCGCATCATCCCGGTTAATATTGAGGAGCAGATGAAAACAGCCTACATCGACTATTCCATGTCGGTGATAGTTGGCCGTGCTTTGCCGGACGTAAGAGATGGCCTGAAGCCGGTTCATCGCCGCATTTTGTATGCGATGAATGAACTGGGTTTGCATTACAACAGGCCATTTAAAAAATCAGCCCGTATCGTGGGAGAGGTGTTAGGTAAATATCATCCGCATGGGGATACGGCAGTGTATGATGCGATGGTGCGTATGGCGCAGGATTGGAATTTGCGTTATACACTTATTGACAAACAGGGAAATTTTGGTACGCAGGATGGTGATGGTCCTGCGGCAATGCGATATACTGAAGCAAGATTGCAAAGGCTTACTGAAAGTATGCTGAGTGATCTTGATAAGGACACCGTTAATTTTCAATTCAATTTTGATGATACTGAAAGGGAGCCGACGGTTCTTCCTGCACGTATTCCACAATTGTTGGTAAATGGCTCCAGTGGAATAGCAGTAGGTATGGCCACGAATATGTTGCCTCATAATCTCAGTGAATCAATCGATGGTTGTATCGCTTATATCGATAACCGCGACATTACTATAGAAGAATTGATGCGTCATGTAAAAGCTCCTGATTTTCCAACCGGCGGAATTATTTATGGAATGGAAGGAGTAAAAGCTGCTATGCATTTAGGAAGAGGAAGAGTAGTGGTTCGTGGAAAAATGTATGTGGATACTAAAGCAAGTGGAAGGGAGCAGATCATTATTACAGAAACGCCTTACCAGGTAAGCCGCGATGCATTGACAGAAAGAATTGGCGAACTGGTAAATGAAAAATCGATCGAAGGCGTAGCCCATGTAAATAATGAGTCTAATGAAAAGGAAGGAACAAGGATCGTAATTGATCTGAAACGTGATGCCATTGCCAATGTTGTGATCAATCAACTTTATAAGTTTACAGAACTTCAAACTTCATACGGCATCAATAATGTTGCGTTGGTAAAAGGAAGGCCAAGAACATTAACGTTGAAAGATCTTATTGCAGAGTTTATTGAATTCCGTCATGAAGTAGTGGTGCGCCGTGCTAAATATGAATTGAATGAAGCGGAAAAGAAGGCGCATATTTTACAAGGTTATCTTATCGCCCTGGATCATCTTGATGAAGTGATTCGATTGATCAGAAGTTCTGCAACTCCTGATATTGCAAAAGATAATTTGATAAATGCAGGTTGGGGATTGGACGATATACAGGCAAAAGCGATCCTTGAATTAAGATTGCAGCGACTGACAGGAATGGAAAGAGATAAGATAAAGCAGGAGTTTGATGAGTTGATGAAATTGATCGGCGAATTAAAAGAGTTGCTTTCAAACGAAGGAATGAGATATGACCTGATCAAGAAAGAACTATTAGAAATAAAGGATAAGTTTGGCGATACCCGTAAAACAGAGATCACTTATTTGGATGATGAAGTAAAAATTAAAGACCTCATTAAAGAAGAAGACGTTGTTATCACGATCTCTCATTTAGGATATATAAAAAGAACATCAGCCACTGAATACCGTTCACAACGCAGAGGTGGCAGGGGAGTGATGGGGGGTAAAACAAGAGAGGAAGATTGGATCGAACATATTTTCGTAGCATCCACACATCATACTATGCTTTTCTTTACCGAACAGGGAAGATGTTATTGGTTGAACGTATATGAAATTCCGGAAGGCGAGAAGACTGGTAAAGGAAGGGCTATTCAAAACCTGATACAAATACCGCCGGATGATAAGGTAAGAGCGATCATTGATGTGAAAGATCTGAAAGATGAAGCGTTTGTTAATTCACATAATATTGTTCTTTGTACCAAAAAAGGAATTATTAAGAAAACAGCATTGGAAGATTTCAGCCGTCCAAGACAATCTGGTGTAAACGCCATTACGATATTAGCGGGTGATGAATTGCTTGAAGCAAAGATGACCGATGGGAATTCTGAGATTATGATGGCTGTAAAAAGCGGAAGAGCTATTCGTTTTTCTGAAACAAAAGCAAGAGCCACTGGCCGCGGTGCCATTGGTGTTGCGGGCATTGAAGTAGAG
>DASYQG010000388.1:0-1793 GCA_036005825.1 Chitinophagaceae bacterium
TTACCGGAGTTTTGAATTAAATTTTGAAGCGAATGTTTTAGTGTATGATAAAACATTTGCAGAAAAATTAAGAGCCGTATTTTTTAAAGACCTTGAAGAAGCAGAGAAAATTGACAGGGATGAATGGTGTAAACGACCGGCCTATAAACAATTGCCTGAAAGAGTTGCCAGGTTGTTCTCGCATGTTTTATAACAACAATTATTTGTTCGGCGAAAGTCGGCGTCGACGACCCAGTTGTGGCAGAATTTCTATTAAAGTGAGCTGAATGTTTGATTTTCGTAACTACTTATTTCGTTTTTGTTATTTCTACCTTTGGCATCTCTTTACTTTTGCTCTATAATTAAACTGAATAACATGGAAACAAAAATGCAAAAAAGAAAACTCGGAAATAGCGGTCTTGAAGTATCCGCTCTTGGATTAGGTTGTATGGGAATGAGCTTTGGTCTTGGCCCTGCAGCTGATAAGAAGGAAATGATTGCTCTTATGCATAAAGCAGTGGAAATGGGAATAACATTTTTTGATACTGCAGAAGTGTACGGTCCTTTTATTAATGAAGAATTAGTGGGAGAAGCATTAGCACCTTTCAAAGGGAAAGTAGCGATAGCAACAAAGTTTGGATGGAAACCAAATGCAGAAGGCAGGTGGAGTGATCTTGATAGTCGTCCTGAACATATTAAAGAAGTAGCAGAAGCATCACTCAAAAGATTAAGAGTTGATGTTATCGATCTGTTCTACCAGCATCGTGTTGATTTGGAAGTTCCAATTGAAGATGTTGCAGGTGCAGTTCAGGATCTCATCAAAGAAGGAAAGGTTAAACACTTTGGTTTATCAGAAGCCGGTGCCAAAACAATTCGTAAAGCACATGCCGTGCAACCTGTTACTGCTTTACAAAGTGAATATTCATTGTGGTGGAGACAACCTGAAGACGAATTAATGCCAACCCTGGAAGAATTGGGAATTGGTTTTGTTCCTTTCAGTCCGTTAGGCAAAGGATTTCTTACCGGTAAAATAGATGAGAATACAAAGTTTGATCCATCAGATTTCAGAAATATTGTGCCGCGGTTTTCTACGGAAGCAAGAAAAGCAAATCAATCAATGATCGATCTGCTAAATAACATTGCTCAAAAGAAAAAGGCAACCCCTGCACAGATTGCATTGGCATGGTTGCTTGCACAAAAGCCATGGATAGTTCCCATTCCGGGAACAACGAAGTTGCATCGTTTAGAAGAAAATCTTGGTTCAATTAATATTGAATTCACTGCTGATGAACTCCGTGAGATCGATAATGCTTCTTCTGAAATTAAAGTTGAAGGAGCAAGATATCCCGAACAATTACAGAAGCTGGTAGGTCGCTAATTGCAGTTATCAGGTATTATTTTTCAAAGGCCCTGAACAGGGCTTTTATTATTTTTATATCCAATTCATTTCATGCAAAATATTTTTATCGGGTATATTTTCCTCATCATGATCATTCTTGCACTGGTCATGCTTGCAAACAAATTGAAATTGGCTTATCCTATTGTGCTTGTTGTAGGTGGATTGTTATTGAGTTTTACAGGAATGTTTTCAAAGGCCGCCATTGACCCCGAGTTGGTGTTCTTTATTTTTCTTCCACCATTACTCTATGAAGCGGCCTGGCAGGTTTCATGGAAAGAGTTTTGGAAATGGAGACGGGTGATCATGAGCTTTGCATTTCCCATTGTCATCATTACTTCCTGTGTAGTTGCATTTGCATCGTATGCAATTATTCCGGGTTTTACATTGGCACTGGGTTTTCTTCTTGGAGGTATCG
>DASYQG010000389.1:0-5363 GCA_036005825.1 Chitinophagaceae bacterium
GATCCTTACTCTGCATGAGTTTGACAAGCAAAGAAAAAACTGGGGACAGGTTCTATCTTCAGTAGAGATCGAAGTAGATGAAAATGATGCAGAGAACTGGATGCAGTTTCCATTGCAGTCTATACGATTACACAAGGACAAGAATTATGGTTTCAGACTTAAAAGCCCGGATACATTGGTGGCCATTGGTGAAGCAGCATGGTCAAACAAAAATCCATTTGCTTACGGTGAAGAATGGAATATTAATAATATTGAGAACAAGGATTACTATTATCGTTATTTCAGTCTTGCATTTAAAGTAGAGTTGAGAGCATAAATGAAACAATAGAAGGGTTATGGAGTTTTTTTATCCGTGGTCAACCCGGTAAACCATTCTACTAATTCTTTTTCATCAACGATGCTCCATGAATGAGGGTGCCTGCTACCATCCTCTCTAAATCCTTTTCCAATAGTTGTAATTAATTCGGCTTTTTTGCTGCCTAAAATTTTAAGTTGATTTACCAGGGCGGCAAGATCAATAGCATTCATGCCGTAATAATCTCTGCCACGGTTTTCTATCCACCAGTTTACATCAGGTTCGGTATAACACCTGAGATAAATATTTTTAAATGCTTTTGCATTACCACCATTTTCAGCTGTATAACAAAAAGGCGAATAGCTTATGTATGCACTCAATACTTCTTCAGGAGTGCCTCTTAAATTTGACCTGATATAAGAAGAAACCCATTCACTTTCACTGGCACCGATCGGATTAAGATTGAGGTCACTTGCTTTTTTACATTCATGATAATTTCGAACCATATCCAACGGGGCATCGCAAATAGCAATTGCCTTTGGAATTAATTTATATCTTGACTGAGAGGTTTGTGAAAATGCGGCGAGCTTCAATGCTCTTGTTCCTTCCAGCGACATACCACAATAAAGCATATTGTCTTTAGGAATTTTATTTTTGGTGATAGCCTCATAAACATATCCTTCCATCTCTTTCATTTTTGATTCTTCAAAAAAGAATTCAACCGGGTTATCCGTAGTTGCAAATAATACAGCTAACTGATTTTTTAAAGCCAGTTCAATTATTGTTGTTTTATTTGTGGTATCTCGATTTTCAGTGAAAAAAACAATCATTCCTTTACTGGCTTCTTTTGGTACCCATAATGTATAACCACTTCTAGTTTTGGGTAAAATCATCTTTTGGGAAAGAACAATGTTTCCAACTGAAGGGTATTCAACATTGATCACTTTTTGGGCGTGGGATAAATAAGGTATGAATAAAAGCGATAACAAAAGCTTTTTCATAGTTCAAAAAGTTTGAAATTAAATTTACAAATATTTGGGACCAAAGAATAGGATAGCATTCAAATAGGTAGAGAATAAATAAAAAAACACAAAGCGTTTTTAAAGGCTTTGTGTTCTTCTAATAATTTGATAAAGGCCCCCTGAGTTATATTATTTTGATCAATTCCGGATATTAACCCGCATGCCCCCTGGCCCTCCGCCATTCTGCATCATTTCCTGCATTAGCTTTTCTCTTTCTTTTGCAAATTCCTCTGCAGTTACTTTCTTTCCTTTTGACGGCTCTTTGATCTTTGCAATATCAACCTTTGGCGAAATTTCAATCGCTTTAAAAGTATTTCTTCCGTTATTGATGTCGATCTCCAAAATAGTTCCTGGCAACTGTCCCTGGTAGGTATCAGGCCCAAATGAACCGGGTATTTCATTGGTGAACCATGCCACAATATTCATTGTATCCATCACTTTTTCTCTTTTTGCTTCACCATTATCCATTGTCATCCGGAAGCTCTCTTGTATACGCTGTGTTGTCGCTTTCATACAATTATGTCCAAGGATCGCTTTTGTTTCTCCGGCAACTTTCCAATTCAGTTTTTTTATGCTATCTGCTATGATATAACTTTTACCGCCCAGCTCTCTTTGATCTACTTTTTTACTTTCAGTTATATTGTGAAATGCAATATCATCACTTCCGGGCACCCGGAATACCATTCTCATTCCGTTGCCATCGCCAAAACTTGTTTCATCACTCTGACCATCATCCTCAACAGCTTGCCATAAACTTTTCCCTTCGGTAAAAAAGAGTTCAAACTTATCCTTTCTTTCTTTTGGGATCATATTTTGAAAAGCAGGATTATCATCATTGATCCTGATCTGCAATTGCATTACTCTTTCGTATACGATCTTTCCCTCTTTTACCTGTGCAAGAGATGGGATAGCTATTAGCATAGCTGAAGCAATCAATAAGCGTTTCATAAATAGAAATTATTGTTTTGTCAAAACTAATCAAGCCGCCATTGGCAGCAAGTTAAGTTACCTTGGTTTAAGGTTAATAAACGTTAACATCGGTTATAAGCCGGCTATCGAATGGCTAAATTTGTTTTTTAAATGAGCAGTCCGCGAGACATATCTGCAAGTAGTCGTAAGCTAAGCACACACAACGAATGGCAGCTATTATTAATGGCTATCCCCATTCTTATTATTGCCGGTTTCCAGGTCTTCTGGCTACGTGAAAATTACATAAAAGAAAAAAAGAATCTTGAATTTCGCAGCAATGTTGTTTTTAAAGAGACAGTTAGAAAGCTTCAGGGAAAAAAATTGAACCTTGATAAAGTATTTAATGATTCAACCGGTAAAGTTAGAATTGATGTAATGAATGGTGAAGCGGTGCCTGGATTTCCCGGTCACCCGGAAGATGAGATCGCTAACGCAATAAATGATGTAACGATACTGGTAAATGATTCATTACGAAATGCGGGGATCGATCTGAAAAACAGGCCGAACGTAATAATAAGAAATAAGGAGCTGCCCGGCGATTCGATGAGGCGTAAAAAAGGGAACGTGGTGATTTCAATGAACGAATCCTTTTCAGGGACAGGGGACTCAAACAGAAACTTTATGTTTGAACGCAAAGGTCCTCCTGGAGAAGCTTTTCACTTCCTGTATAGCTTAGACTCACTACAGGAGTCATTACGTGTTGAGGAAATTGATTCTGCTTGCCGCATCGCTTTTGACAGGGAAGGAATCAATGTCCCGATCACGATTTTAAAAGATACAAATGTTAACCGCAGGAAGAGAATTCCACCGGAAGAGGTGAGAGAGCCAAACAAGGTCACGATCGGCTTTGCGCATCCTGTTACTTATGAGTTAAGCCTTGGTAAAACATTTCGTTATTTGATCAAAAAACTTGCTTCACCAATTTTATTTTCTTTATTCCTTGTCGGGGTTACAGTCATTTCATTTTTTTTACTTTACCGAAACTTGCAGCGGCAACGAAAACTCACCGAAATAAAAAATGAATTCATCAGCAATATCACGCATGAATTAAAAACGCCGATCGCAACTGTAGGAGTGGCCATAGAAGCGCTAAGAAATTTTAATGCGATCAACGACCCGCAACGAACCAAAGAATATCTGGATATATCACAAAATGAACTGCAACGTCTTTCATTGCTGGTAGATAAAGTGCTTAAGCTTTCAATGTTTGAGAAAAAGGAAATTGAACTGAAATATGAAATGCTTGATCTGAAAGGTGTAGTGGACGAAGTAGTTTCGTCAATGAGATTACAGATCGAAAAACACCATGCGACTGTTTCAACAACTGTTGAAGGAGATACTCATTTGCAAGGCGACAGGTTACATTTACTGAGTGTGGTTTTTAATTTGCTTGACAATGCATTAAAATATGGCAACGGCAACACTGCGATAAAATTTGATTTGAAAGAAAAGGAAAATGAGGTTGAATTATCTGTTGCCGATAATGGCATCGGTATTTCACAGGAATATAAGGACAAGGTATTTGAAAAATTTTTTCGTGTACCGCTTGGTAACACACATAATACAAAAGGTTATGGCCTGGGATTGAGCTATGTGGCACATGTTGTGCAGAGACACAAGGGAAAAATAGAAGTAGAAAGCCAACCGGGCCTTGGTTCTAAATTTATTATTACTTTGCCTAAAGTAGTTTAACTTCTTACAAACAACATGAGCAAAACAAAAGTTTTATACGTAGAGGATGAATTGTTTCTTGGCAAGATCGTAAAAGAAAGCCTGGAAAGCCGTGGCTTTGACGTGATAATGGAAAGCGACGGCGCTAAGGCAACCGCTGCATTTAAAAAGGCAGAACCCGATATCTGTGTACTTGATGTAATGCTTCCAAACAAAGACGGTTTTACCATAGCGGATGAGATCAGAGACCTAAATGAAGAAGTGCCTATTATATTTCTTACTGCAAAAACTCAAACCGAAGATGTAGTGAAAGGATTTTCGCTTGGCGGCAATGATTATATCCGTAAACCCTTCAGCATGGAAGAGTTGATCGTAAGAATTCAAAATGCTCTTCGAAATAAAACAGAAGCTCCTAAAAAAATTACCGGCGATAGTGTAACTATGGGTAAATACCATTTTCAATTGAACCGCCAGGTGTTGAATGATGGAAAAGAAGACCGCAAACTTTCTTATCGTGAAAGTGAATTATTAAAACTCCTTTATGAGAATCGCGACAAGATCATCGATCGCAAAGACATTCTTAATCTTCTCTGGGGCAATGATAATTTCTTCAACAGCCGTAACCTTGATGTGTATATCACAAAACTCCGTGGATATTTAAAAGAAGATCCTTCTTTAGAAATTATCACTATCAAAGGGATCGGCTACAGATTTGTGACGAGTTAAAGCTTATTTGTTCTTTTGCGATCGATGGTTATTTTGAATCTGTTCTCAATAATGTATCTTTCCGAAAATAATACAAATGAAATTTTTTTCGAGGATTGGCGTCATCCTTGTTAAACTGCTTATTACTTTTGATAGCCAATAAAACAAAACTCACTTGGTCCTTTACTGAAAGAAAGCACCATTTAAAATGAAATAATAAAATGTTGAAATTTTTAATTCTATTAATTCTTCCTTTCCAGCTACTTTCTCAATCTTTTTCCAAAGAAGAAATTTCCCGTTGGGAAAAACAAGCGAAGAGTGTGTCTATTATAAGAGACAACTGGGGCATACCACATGTATACGGAAAAACTGATGCAGATGCTGTCTTTGGTTTAATGTATGCGCAATGCGAAGATGATTTCAAAAGAGTGGAGATGAATTATATAGAAAAGCTGGGAAGAATGGCAGAAGTAAAAGGCGAAAGTGAATTGTATAATGATCTATTAATACGACTTATTATAGATTCGGCAGATGCGGTAAAAGATTATAATAACGCCCCGGCCTGGTTAAAAAAACTTTGCAAGTCATTTGCGGATGGCATTAATTATTATTTATATAAAAATCCGACAACCAAACCTGCATTATTAAATCGTTTTAAACCCTGGTATCCTTTGCTATGGACAGATGGTAGCATTGGCGCA
>DASYQG010000390.1:0-2308 GCA_036005825.1 Chitinophagaceae bacterium
CTGAAAGAAATACAGTGTATTGTCCCTTCCCTATCTTGTTATCAAGATAATTTAAAAACTCACCAAGATCTTTATCAAGACGATAAAAATCATCTTCCTGCTCTATCGAGTTGGGACCGTAGCCATGGCCGATATAATCAGGTGATGAGAAACTCACGGCGAGTATATCTGTGATCGCATCTGCGCCGAGGTTTTCACCTTCAATGGCGGCTTTTGCCATTTCGATTGTAAAACTATTGCCATAGGGCGTTGATGATATCACACCATAGTTTTTTCCAATAAATTTTTTCAGATCATAGGGAAACCCGGTACCCACTCCTTTAGTTTCGTAAGTTTTATCATCGGCCGTGCTTTGCGAATACGTATTTACAGGATACATAGTGCTCCAACCCTGCTGATAATACTTATCTACCATTTTTTTCGCATTCAGATCTTTAACCCATTTCGGCAGATCAGCCATATAATAAGTGGAGGTGATCCAATTGCCTTCCTGGCTATCATACCAAAAGGCGGCATTGGCACTATGACCGGCAGGCAAAATACCACCCCGATCTTTTATAGCGATACCAATTACTTTACTTTGAAAATTTGTAGCCAGGCGTAACTCGTCACATATAGTTGTCACCAATAAATTTCTTGGGCTTTGTAATCCCATATTTGATGCACTGCCTACTGTTTTTACGGTTTTATCTTCTGTACAATAAACATTACGCTGTTCTGCATTATCCCACCAAAAATTACCAACAATACCATGAATAGCAGGAACAGAACCCGTATAAATGCATGTATGACCCGGCGCAGTAACAGTAGGAGCATAAGGAATCAACGTATTTTCACAACTGAAACCCTGGTTCAGCATTCTTTTAAAACCACCATTAGCCGCATACCGATCATAATAACGATAGAGATAATCCCAACGCATTTGATCGATCACAATACCAACAACCAATTTAGGTCTTTGTAAGTTTTCACCGGGCTGAGCAAATGAGATAATGAAAATAAAAAGAGAGAGGATAATCGAATAGATCCGCTGCATAATTCCTTGTTTTTATAAAGATAGGGGAAATGAGAATATGGTTGCAGATGACTGATGATCGGGAAAGATAAATAGCAACTAACTCCTTTGATGGATTACTCCGTTTGCAAAATCGGTATTGCTTTCAGAATATTTCTTATATCTGTATTTTCCGTAATGACGTTCCCCGTACTATCAAGCAAAAAATTCCTGGGCACACCCTGGAAATCGAGTTTTTTCACCATTGAATTATCCATCTGCCCTTGCAAAAGATAAGAATTCCATTGAAACTTATCGTTCTCTAAATATTTTTTCCACTTGGTTATATTATTATCTACGGAAAGTCCAACTATCTTTATTTGAGAAGGATCAATTTCATTAAACCAATACTTTAGTTGCTTTTCTTCTAACCTGCACGGTGAACACCATGAAGCACCAAACACAACAATGTAATATTTGAACGAAGGCTCAAAAATATTTTTCAACGATGTTTTCCTATTCAATGGATCAGTTAATTCAATTTCATCAAATTCATGAAAGTTCAAATTTATATTCTTGTCAAAAGAATACTCTTCAAATCTCTTCCATGTTTTTTTACCTATTTCATTCTTTTGTATCTCAGGAGGGAAAGTTTTAAAAAAGTCTATTCTTTGCTGTAAAGTTATAAATCTTGAAAACGGAGAAACTGCTGATAACAAGCCCATACTTCTATTATCCCTTTTCCACTTCCGGTAACTTTTCATATTTATAACTCCCATAAGATCATCAAATAGAATCCCTGCCTGTCTTCTTGCAAGTACGATCGAGTCTTTGTTGGATCCGTTATCCAACAGGCTATCGCTAAACACCTGGAATGAACGAGATGTTGCAAAAAAGTAATCTCGCAAGTCATCTGGACCGCTGAATGATCGATTCGTATCGGGCATGTATTTATAAAAAATGCTGTCGACATGATATAAGCGAATAGTTGGTTTGTTTGATTTGGCTATTGTTTTTTCTTCTTTGGATTCCGGGCTTGTGCTTTTTGACTCGTTTGAATTGCAGGAAATAAGTATAAATCCAAAGTTTATTAAAATAAAAAGCTTCTGCATAGCAATAAGGTTAAAGGTTTGAAATTCTTACCTAAAAATAACCTTTCTTAAAACTCAAACACCCTTCGATACATATTCCACCTGATACCAAAAGATACAATAGTTGTTGAAGTGGATGGGAAAGTATTGGACGGCACATCAAATTTTCGATTGGTCACCGAACCTTCTATAAATAAATTTTCTTTCAGCTCATACGAAAGCA
>DASYQG010000391.1:0-2681 GCA_036005825.1 Chitinophagaceae bacterium
AAACAAATACGACATATTCAGTAACAAAAGCAGGAGAAAAAGCATTTGCCGATCATATTGCGGCATTGGAAAATATGATCAGAGGAGTTAAATAATTTTTTTTGTACATGCACTTTGAAATACAAAGCACTTTTTATGAATAAAGAAAAACAAATCATTCGCAGCTGGCTTAAAATTTTTATAGCAGCACTATTTATCAGCGGACTTACCGCTATACCGATTGAACAAGAGCTTACCTATATCATAAATCATTTTCCATTTGAGGGAAGTATTAAAGGCTGGCTGGATGAAGTATTAATAGGGATACAACACACTTCAAAAGATTATCCTTTTCTTTTTTATGGATATGACTGGCTTGCCTTTGCACATTTTGTACTCGCTATTCTTTTTATAGGGCCGTTCAAAGACCCTGTGAAAAACAAATGGGTGATCCAGTTTGGTGTGATCGCCTGCATCCTGGTCATTCCATTTGCAATGATAGCAGGATATTTCCGGGGTATGCCTTTTTGGTGGAGAGTAATTGATTGTTCGTTTGGAATTATTGGATTGTTCCCATTGATGATTTGTTTAAAAAATATAAACAGATTGGAAGTAGAAGAAAAAGAGAAATCAGAAAAAAGGGAAGCATTTGATATGCTAATTGCTTGATCAAAAAAATAATTAATCATGAAAACAATATGGTTCAAACAAGTGGGATGGATATACATCCCTGTTCATCCAGCCGGCTTTATTGTAACGATCATGGCAATAATTTTTATGGTGCCGGTTTGTATGGCGGTTATAAGGAACGGACACTCTGTGTCCGATGATCTGTATTCAATTTTTGTATTTGCTACCTGCACCGCATTGTGGTGGAAATGGGTAGCCGAAAAAACAAGTAACAAATGAAAACTTTTCTTAATGCAGTGCTATTTGCCTTGCAGGGAATAAAACAATTTATTTCCAGGGACAGGAATGGTAAAATTCAAATTGTGTTCGGTGCTACTGCGATCATACTAGGGTTTGCCGTTTCACTAACATCCTTTCAATGGGTTCTCGTGCTGTTTTGCATTGGGTTAGTCATTTCATTGGAGATGATCAACTCGGCTATTGAAAGATATTGTGATCTTGTCACTACCGATTTTCATCCTGGTATCAAGATCATTAAAGATGTAGCGGCTGGCGCCGTATTAGTGGCATCGATCATGAGTCTCATCATTGGTCTTATAATATTTATTCCTGCATTGGTCCAGTTTCTAAATTTTTTAAAATGAGCTTCAGCAAAAAGATCATAATTCCATTGGCCTTTACCTTATCCTTATTGATCATAAGAATAATAATGAGCAATGAGCTTACTTATATTTTTCTTGCCTGGAATTTATTTCTTGCTTGGATGCCGTTTGCGCTGAGCCAACGGCTTCATCTTGTAAAAAATCGTTGGAAACTGTTTTTCCTGGTTGGTCTCTGGCTTTTGTTTTTGCCAAATGCTCCTTATATCATCACTGACTTTTTACATTTAAAGCAAAGGCTCCCTATTCCTTACTGGTATGATATTCTTCTTTTGTTCAGTGCTGCATTAAATGGATTGTTGCTTGGGCTCGTGTCACTTCTTACTGTTGAAAAATTTCTTGCTCATCGTTATGGGAATAAGATATCAGGCATTATCATTCTATGCTCTTTTTTTCTTTGTTCATTTGGAATTTATATGGGTCGCTATTTGCGTTGGAACAGCTGGGATATAATTGTTAACCCCGGTGATGTGGCGTCTGACATTTTAGACAGAGTTTTTAATCCTCTTGATCATTTTGGTACATGGTCCGTTACGATTCTATTCGGAAGCTTTTTCTACGTAATGCATTATTCAATAAAAAAATTCATTAATCAATCAAATCAATTTTAAATAAAATGGAAACAGCCGATTCGAGAACGACAGTTTATTCTTTACTTGATAAGGGCAAGCTCTTTTTTAAAGCAGTCATAATTTTTGTAATGGCTTTTTTTCTCTGGATACCTACTAATATTATTCGCGACGTGATCAATGAAAGAGAGGGCCGGCAAAAGGAGGCGATAGAAGAAGTAAGCAGTAAATGGGCGGGAAAGCAAACTATTACAGGTCCGATCTTAGTGATCCCATATAATGGAACATCGAATGGACTGGTTAATCAAAAAAAATATGCCTGGTTCATGGCCGATCAACTGGATATCAGTTCTTCGGTATCACCACAAAAACGCCACCGTGGAATTTATGAAGTAGTAGTTTACGAGGGAGATATTTCTATTACCGCAAAATTCAATGATATTAAGTTTAAAGAATTGAACGTAGCTCCTGCAAATCTTTTGTGGTCGGAGGCAAAGCTTTTGTTGCAGATGTCAGACTTGAGTCGTGGTATAAATGAGGAAATATATATAAAATGGAAAGACAGCAGTTTTCTTTGCCAGCCCTGGGCTGAATCAGATGAAAAGATTGATGATGCATTGTATGCTGCCATTCCATTAAGAGCAGAGGATGCCGATACACAAAATGTGTTTACGGTAAAATTTTCTTTGCATGGCTCGCAGCAACTAATGTTTTCCCCGGCAGCAAGAGAAACAAAAATTGAAATGAAAGGAAACTGGCCGGATCCAAGTTTTACTGGTATAAAAATTCCTGAAGCTCCAAATGCATCTGATAGTGGCTTTAATGTGAAATGGAAATACCTGAA
>DASYQG010000392.1:0-1758 GCA_036005825.1 Chitinophagaceae bacterium
GATAAAAGATTACTGACATAATCCAACTCGAATTTTTTTTCATTCAGCATCATATTCAGCAATAGGCCCATTTCACCTTCATCTTCTATCACAAGAACTTTTTTTGCTGCTTTGTTTTTGGCTGCAGTTGTGTTTGACATAAAAGTTGTTTTTGGATAAATGCTTATTGGTTTCTAAATAACTGGGAATGTACAGAATGAAACTCTGTACAAAATGCCTGCCTGAATTGCTTTTGTGATGGGTAATTATTTCCACATGGAGATTAATGGGCGATTTTAAACTCAAATTCTTTTTACTTCTTCAAGAAAATTACGAAGGCTCCGATCAATGTTAGCACGATCACCACTTTTCGATAATGATCATCTTTGATCCGCTTTACTAATTTTAAACCAATAAAAAAGCCAAGCATTAATGCCGGAAGAAGCAAAAGGTCAGTTTGCAAGCTAGTGGGTGTAATATTTTTCCAATACAAAACCTGGAATGGGAGTTTAAATAAATTAATGACCAAAAATAACCAGG
Organism: Chitinophagaceae bacterium; assembly: GCA_036005825.1. Classification (GTDB taxonomy): domain Bacteria; phylum Bacteroidota; class Bacteroidia; order Chitinophagales; family Chitinophagaceae; genus VBAS01. The sequence continues at coordinate 520 of DASYQG010000392.1, forward strand.
CTGATGTCCCGATGAAATGATTTTTGGGTAATCGCATTGCCAGGAAATAAAGATTGGAAAAAGCACCAGCTAAATTTCCCAGCATGGTAGTGATGCCTGCCATTACCCCTGTACTTGCAGCAAATAAAGGATGAGTAGGAACATTTTCTGATTTGATGATCTCCATTATCACCATAATGACGACAGTGAGAATAATAATCATTGCCATTACCTTTCTAAAAACTGCTTCATTCATATCCTTGCCTGCGTACACACCTATCAAGATGCCGACAGCCATCCATGGTACCAGTTTCCAAAAATGTTTCCATTGTGAATGACGGTGATAATAGATCACAGCAGCAATGTCAGCAACACATAATAAAGGCAAAACAATGCCTGTGGATGCTTTGCTGCCGAATACTAACGCCATCAGTGTTACATTAAGCATATCAATACCGCGAAGGCCGGCTTTAGCAAGTCCCAAAATAAATGCGCCGGTAAATACTAATAGTAAATTAATAACCGACCAGCTTGAAAGTATCTCCATATTTGTTTGAAAGAGCTTTCAAGATACAAACAGTTTTATTTTTCATTTTCATTTGACTGTTTATAAATAAGCTGGAATAAAGAGGATATGCAAGTAAAAATGATTAGATTTAAGTATTCGCCAACTTTACTTCCTGGTAAATAATGTGTATGAAAAAAGGTCTGTTACTTTGGGTTTCAGTTTTTTTAGTAACTGTTATTCTATCTCAATCCTGCATTATAAGCGTAGATTCGTTGAAAGGCGAATATACAGGCGGCTGCAAGAATGGTAAGGCGAATGGATTTGGTACAGCTATCGGTGTGGATTCTTATACCGGTAATTTTAAGAATGGATACCCTGATGGTGAAGGAAAGTACACATGGAAAAATGGGACATGGTATAATGGAAACTGGAAAGCCGGGCTATTTGATGGAAATGGCACTTATAGTAGAATTGATGAAAATAAATCTGATAGTGCTACACTGGTAACAGGGTTTTGGCAAGCAGGAAAATATAAAAGCAAATTTCAAAAGCCTTATTCGATAACTTCACTTACAAATGGGATTAATGATGCGAGTGCCAGAAAGATAGGAGATACAAAAGCGGAAATTACAATAACCGTAACAAGCACTACATCGGGGGCGTCAAGTATTTATGTTCCGCTTTTACCAAAACCAAAATTGGTAAGCATAGAACTGGTACAAGGAATATTTCAACAACGAATAGACAATGAA
>DASYQG010000393.1:0-8116 GCA_036005825.1 Chitinophagaceae bacterium
TTATTCAACCATGGCTGCAGCTTCTGGACATCCTGCATTGAAAGCAGTAAGTCCGCAGGCACCAGTTACTGAATGGTTTTTAGGTGATGACTTTCATCATAACGGTGCATTTTTCCAGATGGATGGATTTGCTTTTTATTCTGGCTTTGGTAAACCAAGACCTAAACCAACAACGGTTGGACCTACCGGGTTTGATTTTAAGATCAGGGATAATTATGAGTTTTATTTGGGGGCTGGTACTTTAAAAAATCTTGGTAAGATGATCGGTGATAGTGTAAAATTTTGGAAAGAATTGTATGCACATCCTAACTATGATGATTGGTGGAAGGCACGCAATGCAAGGAATGCGATGTATAATATTAAACCTGCTATGCTTGTTGTCGGTGGTCTGTTTGATGCAGAAGACTGCTATGGCGCCTGGAATTTATATAGGGCAATTGAAAAACAAAACCCCGGTATACATAATAAATTAGTGATGGGGCCCTGGAGTCATGGACAATGGAGCAGTCGTGATGGTACAAGAATGGGAAACATCCAGTTTGGGTTTAACACTGCATTGTGGTATCAGAATAATATCGAGATCCCTTTCTTTAATTTCTATTTAAAAGGAAAAGGAACTGATCCAAATTTATCTGAAGCAACAATTTTCTTTAGCGGAGAAAATCAGTGGCACAATTTAAATCAATGGCCACCGGCTAATACCTCTAACCAGCCGATCTATTTTGAATCAAACGGAGCTTTGTCATGGACCAAACCAACTGCGGCTAAAAGTTCAAGCGAATATATAAGCGACCCTGCACATCCGGTTCCTTATACCGAGGATGTACACTTTCAACGTACAGCAGCATATATGAACGATGACCAGCGTTTTGCTTCAAGAAGAACAGATGTATTGACATTTCAAACTGATGTACTGAATGAAGATCTCACTCTGGCCGGACCTGTTGTTGCTGATCTTGCAGTTAGCATAACAGGAACCGATGCGGATTTTGTTGTAAAGATCATCGATGTATTTCCAGATGATTTTAGTTATGCAGGTTCAGCAGCACAACAAGGCCGTGCTGGTGGCGGTAGTTATCCAATGGGCGGTTATCAAATGCTGGTACGTGGGGAAATTATGAGAGGTAAATTCAGAAACAGTTTTGAAACCCCGGCTCCATTTACTCCAAATAAAATTGAAAAAGTAAAATTTGATCTGCCTGATGTTGCACATACATTTAAAAAAGGTCATCGTTTAATGATACAAATTCAAAGTAGTTGGTTCCCGTTAGCAGATCGGAACCCTCAAAAGTTTGTAAACATTTATGAAGCTGATATAACTGACTTTCAAAAGGCGACTATTCGAATTCATCATGATGCTACAAACAGCAGTAATATTATCTTACCTGTAATGAAATAATAATGAAACTCATTTCTTTTTTTGTTTTAATCCTTTTTGTCTTTTCTGTCAATGCGCAACAAGGCAATAACTATGTAAAAGAAAATTATAAAAAAATTGATACTACGATTACAATGCGTGATGGCGTCAGGCTGTATACATGTATTTATATACCTAAGGATGACTCGCAACAATATCCCATATTGATGGAACGTACGCCTTACAGCTGCGGCCCTTATGGTGCCGACAACTATGCTTCTTCACTAGGGCCGAATGATTCACTGATGAAAGAAAAATACATTTTTGTGATGCAGGATGTAAGAGGCCGCTATATGAGTGAAGGTATTAATGAAGAAGTAACACCTTATAATCCCAATAAGAAAACAAATAAAAATGTAGATGAAAGCAGTGACACGTATGATACCATTGACTGGTTGCTTGCATTTTTAAAAAATGATAATGGAAGAGTTGGCATTCATGGAATCTCTTATCCTGGGTTTTATGCTACAGCAAGTTTACCCGGCGCACATCCTGCTATTAAAGCGGTAAGTCCGCAGGCACCAGTAACTGATGAATTTATCGGGGATGATGCAAATCATAAGGGAGCTTTTTTCCTACTGGACAATTTCGGCTTTATGGGATTTTTTGACAGGGAAAGAAGTGGCCCGGTAAAAAGATATACTACACCGCTTTTTACTGCAAACTATAATGATGCTTATAGTTTTTATTTGAACATGAAAACTATCAAAGCAACTAATTCAGAAAAATATTATAATAAGAAAAGCAGGATATGGAATGAATACCTTGAACATGACACCTATGATGCTTATTGGCAGGCAAGAAATATCAGGCCTCATTTAAAAAATATTAATATACCAACATTGGTTGTTGGTGGATGGTTTGATGCGGAAGACCTTTTTGGTGCATTACGAACTTATGAAGCCATCGAAAAACAAAGTCCGGGTAATAAAAATTTTTTGGTGATGGGACCCTGGACGCATGGTGCATGGGCCGCGCCTGAATGGACAAAATTTGGTACTTATGAATTCGGAAGCAATACAAGTAAATTTTTTAAAGACTCCATTGAAACAGCTTTTTTCAACTATTATCTAAAAGATAAAGGACAATTCAACAGGCCTGAAGCAACAGTTTATGAAACAGGAACGAATGCCTGGAAACAGTTTGATGTATGGCCACCATCAAACTCATCTCCTGTTCCCTACTATTTTTCTTCAAACGATAAGTTAGCAAGATCAAAAAATACAGAGTCAAAAAGTTTTTCTGAATATATAAGCGATCCAAACAAACCAGTTCCGTATACAAACGGTGTTTTCAGAGGACGCAATAATGAATACATGGTAGAAGATCAGCGATTCGCTGCATTGCGGCCCGATGTCATCTTTTTTGAAACAGATACTTTAACGGAAGATGTAACACTCGCAGGAAAAATAATTGCCGATCTTTTTGTAAGCACAACCGGAACGGATGCCGATTTTATTGTAAAACTGATCGATGTATTACCATCCAATGAACCAAATAGTAAGAATGCTTCACGGGGTTTTATGATGGCAGACATGCAACGAATGGTAAGAGCAGAAGTGTTTCGCGGAAAATTCAGGAATAATTTTTCAAAACCAGAGCCTTTTGTGCCTGGTAAAGTGAGTGAAGTAAAATTTGAGCTGAACGACGTGTTGCATACATTCAAAAAAGGTCATCGTATAATGGTGCAAGTGCAAAGCAGTTGGTTCCCATTAGTAGACAGGAATCCTCAAAAATTTATGAGAATACCAGATGCCGATGAAAAAGACTTTCAAAAAGCAACCATCAGGATCTACCATGATGCAGCGAACAGTAGTAATATAATTTTACCGGTAATGAAGTAAAACGTTTGCTTAAAATTACGGCCCGTTTGCAATTGCAAGCGGGCTTTTTTGTACTCTTGCAAAAATATATTAAATGAGAACGATTGCCTTGGTTATTAGTCTTGTTTGTTGTTCAGTGATTTATTCGCAAGTAAATATTATCCCCCAGCCCGAATCAATTAATATGGGTAAAGGAACATTCATCCTTCCGATAAATGCAGGAATAATTTCAACAACTGGCGACAACGCCAATTTTAAAAAATCGATTGATTTTCTTACTTCATATTTTGAAACTTACTATAAATCCTGGTCGGGAGCAAATCAGAAACTTCCTCCTTCACCTCATCCTATCTCCCTTGGGATTGATGTATCTCAAAACCCATCACCGAGCTCTTATACATTAGAAATAAATAAAAATGGTATAAATATCAAAGGTCACGATGAAGAAGGGGTTTTTTATGGGATACAAACCTTTATCCAGTTATTACCTCCACATGTTTCTAATAATAAAATTGAAATCCCATTTCTTACAATCAAAGATCATCCACGCTTTGGATACCGGGGTCTTCATCTTGATGTTGGCCGCCATTTCATGCCAATTGATTTTATAAAAAAATATATTGATTATATCGCTTTGCATAAAATGAATTATTTCCATTGGCATTTAACAGAGGACCAGGGATGGCGTATTGAAATAAAAAAATATCCAAGACTTACCGAGGTTGGCGCCTGGAGAAATGGAACAATCATTGGCCGTTATCCTGGCAGAGGAAATGATAATAAAAAAACCGGCGGCTTTTATACACAAGATCAAATAAAAGAGATTGTGAAATATGCTGCTGACCGCTACATCACTGTTGTTCCTGAAATAGAAATGCCCGGTCATGGAAGCGCTGCTATCGCAGCTTATCCTTATCTCAGTTGTTTTCCCGATGAACCAACAAAATCTTATTTCCCAAAAAACTGTGCATGGAGTGGTGATACGACCGGCAAGCAAGTGCAACAAACGTGGGGCGTATTCAGTGATGTTTTTTGTGCTGGAAAAGAAGAAACATTTAAATTTTTACAAGATGTGATCGATGAAGTGGTTACTTTATTTCCCGGAAAATATATTCATGTTGGTGCTGATGAATGTCCAAAAGCAAACTGGAAACGCTGCCCTAATTGTCAAAAGATAATTAAGAATAATAATTTAAAAGATGAGCATGAGTTACAGAGTTATTTTGTGCAACGCATGGAAAAATATATCAACAGCAAGGGAAAGACATTGATAGGCTGGGATGAGATATTGGAAGGTGGTCTTGCACCAAACGCTGTAGTGATGAGTTGGCGCGGAGAAAATGGCGGGATTGAAGCAGCAAAACAAAAACACGAGGTAATTATGACACCGGGCAACCCTGTTTATTTTGATCATAGCCAAACTGAGAATGAAGACAGCGTTACAATTGGTGGTTACAATCCTATTGAAAAAGTATATGATTACGAACCTATACCGAAAGAATTGAATGAAGAACAAGGGAAGTATGTACTAGGCGCACAGGCCAATATGTGGACAGAATACATGGACAATACAAAAAAAGTGGAGTACATGCTCTTCCCGCGACTAGCAGCTTTAAGTGAAGTGTTGTGGAGTCCAAAAGAAAAAAAGAACTGGAATGATTTTGAAAAAAAGTTACAGGTACAATTAAAGCGCTATGATCTTTGGAAAACAAATTATAGCAGAGCTTACTACGATCTGAAAGCAACCGTAACTCCAACTGAAAATTTTGACGGTGTATTGTGGAAACTCGAAACAAAAAATCCTGCAGCGGAAATTAAAACCGTTACACATTTCGCCGGCAGACCTTATGAATTAAAATTTAATGAAGGAATAAAATATACTGCTCCTATTCCAGTTAAATCAACACAATTAGTTGCAGCTATTGCCATGGTAAATGGAAAGGCAATAAGTAATCCAGTTTCTCAAACCATTTTATTTAATAAAGCAACGGGTAAAAAAATTATACTTGCGGTGCAACCATCAAATACTTATAAAGGCGATGGAGCTTTTACATTGGTGAATGGCATACAAAATGAAATAGGTCTTGCAAAAAGCAAAGAATTTCTTGGTTTCGCTGGCACCGATTGCGAAGCAATCATTGATCTCGGCAAGGAAGAAAAAATTTCCAATGTCATTGTTCATTGTTTAAGAGAATCCGGAAGCTGGATCTATCAGCCACAAACTGTAGAGGTTTTTACTTCTGCCAATGGAACCGATTTTACTTCAGTCGGACTTACCGATGATTTCATAGTTAAAACAAAAGGCCTTGAAACAGGAGCAATGAAAGTAAGTTTTGATCAAAAGAATACCCGTTATGTAAAAGTGGTCGTAAAAAATTGGGGCGTAATACCAGACGGTAATGCGGGGGCTGGCAATAAAGCATGGTTATTTGTTGATGAAATAGAAGTGAATTGATATCAAACAACCGTTTGCATTCTTGCAAATCCTTGTTTCGCCTTCGTCATAACGATTCTATTCGGTATTTTCGCCTAAACCCCTCGCCAACATGACCATGGTTGATTCATTTGAAAAGATTCCCGTAAAAATTTATCCTGATCTTAAGGCTGGCTCTAAAGCTGTTGCAAAACAAATTGCAGATTTCATTCAAGAAAAACAAAAGAAAAAAGAAAAATGTGTACTTGGCCTGGCTACCGGTTCCACGCCTAAAACTTTATATGCCGAGTTGGTAAGATTACATAAAGATGAAAAGCTAAGCTTTAAAAATGTGATCACTTTTAATCTTGACCAGTACTATCCCATCAGTAACGATGCGTTGCAAAGCTACCAGCGTTTTATGAAGGTGAATTTATTCAACCACATTGATATAGATCCAAAGAATACACATATCCCCAACGGTGAAATAAAAAAAGAAGATATAAAGGAGCATTGTCGTCAATACGAAAAGATGATAGAAGACGCCGGTGGTATCGATCTGCAGATATTAGGTATCGGTAATAATGGTCATATTGGTTTTAATGAACCCGGTTCCAGCATTCATTCCAAAACAAGATTGATCAGTCTTGATAATTCAACAAGAATTGCGAACGCATACGAGTTTGCCAATATTTCCGAAGTACCCCGTCTTGCTATAACCATGGGTATTGGTGAAATATTGAAAGCAAAAAAGATCATACTGCTTGCATGGGGACCTGGAAAAGCTCCCGTAATAAAAGAAGCAGTGGAAGAAGATCATACAGACCATGTGCCTGCTTCCTTATTGCAAACTCATGATGATGTAACTTTTGTTGTTGATGAAGCAGCAGCGGCTGAACTTACACGATTCAAATCACCATGGCTTACCGGCGATTGCGATTGGACACCAAAGATGATCAAGAAAGCGGTAGTGAACATGGCGCTGAAATTGAAGAAACCCGTTTTAAGTTTAACCAATACTGATTACAACGAATATGGTTTAAGTGATCTGTTAGTTGAAGAAGGGGATGCATATGAAATAAATCTGAAAGTTTATTATATGCTGCGTGATTCGATCACTGGCTGGCCCGGTGGCAAACCAAATGTGAACTTGCCCACTCATCCTGAACGCAGTGAACCATATCCAAAACGCATTGTTATCTTCTCTCCTCACCCCGACGATGATATCATCAGCATGGGTGGTACATTTCAGCGATTGCATGACCAGGGACATGATGTGCATGTTGCCTATCAAACTTCCGGCAACATTGCTGTCACTGATGAATTCGTTACGAGGTTTCTTGATTTCGCAGTTGGCTTTGAAGAGATCGCTGGTATCGATACAAAGAAATCAGGAAAGATATTGGAAGATGCAAGGAGATTTATTGCCCGTAAAAAAGCGAATCAAACAGATACACCAGCTATTCGTGCCATCAAAGGTTTGATAAGAAGATGTGAAGCAAAAGCAACCTGTCGTTATGTTGGTATCAAAGATGAGAATATACATTTTCAAAACCTTCCTTTTTATGAAACAGGTTCCATTGAGAAAAAGCCGATGAGTGAAAAAGATGTAAAGATCACCATAGAGCTTCTTCGTGAAATAAAACCACAGCAAGTTTATTGCGCCGGTGATTTCGCTGATCCACATGGTACGCATATCGTTTGCTTCAATGTAGTATTGGAAGCACTCAAACGTATCAAAGCTTCCGGCGATCAATGGATCAATGATTGTTGGCTGTGGTTATACAAAGGCGCCTGGCAGGAATGGAACATTGAAGAAATAGAAATGGCGATCCCAATGAGTCCTGACCAGGTAATGAAAAAACGCTTTGGCATTTTTATACATCAATCGCAAAAAGATATGGTGCCGTTCCAGGGAAGTGATTCAAGAGAATTCTGGCAACGTGCCGAAGCAAGGAATGAAGCCACTGCAAATCTTTATGCTGATCTTGGCCTTACACACTACGCCGCTATGGAAGCATTTGTGAGATGGCATTATTAGTGATTGCATTTTTAAGGTTGTCATTCCGAGCGAAGCGAGGAATCTCAGAGAGATTTTTCGTTGAGTCAGCTCCATTACTACTATTTAACTTCCGTTGCGACGCTCCATTCAGGTTTCACTTCGCTATTCAACAATAGCGTCGCAGTTTACCCAGAGCGGAGCGAAGGGCACTCTTGTGCTGCATCAAGTCTATTCAGCTTTTTTACTTTCACTGCAGCACCCCGATTTTATCAGCGGTACCTTTGGTAATTCTATTCTGCTTTCTCGCCCATCATATCAGAAATGTATTCACGTCAAAATTTTTGGATGGCTAAGCAGAATTGCATTCAGTGAGACAAATTCAATAAAAATTTCCGTAACTTAATTTCGTGAAGCCAACCATAAACCTTACACCCATCATTCACAGAAATGAGGAACGAATA
>DASYQG010000394.1:0-5537 GCA_036005825.1 Chitinophagaceae bacterium
TCGCGGTTACCATGTTGGTGGCAAATCATTGTTATGGGCAAGACAAACGCAGCGATGGAGTGATTATGATTTTGAAGGACCAATAAGAGACGGTTTTGCTGTTGACTGGCCGATCCGGTATAAAGACATAGAAGAATGGTATAGCTATGTTGAAAGATTTGCCGGCATAGCAGGTAATAAAGATGGTTTGCCTGAATTACCCGATAGCGATGTGATGCCGGCTTTTGAAACAAGTTGTATTGAAAATTATTTTAAAGAAAGCCTACAAAAGAATTTTCCTGATCGCCATCTAATAGCAGCAAGATGTGCTCACATCACTGACCCGCAGCAAATACATATAGAGCAGGGGAGAAGTAAATGCCAAAACCAAACAATGTGTAATCGTGGTTGCATTTACGGCGCATACTTCAGCAGCAATGCGTCAACCATTCCATGGGCATTAAAAACAGGCAATCTTACCATCCGGCCACATTCAGTTGTTCATTCTATAATTTATGATGATAAAAAAGCAAAAGCAACAGGTGTAAGGATCATTGATGGCAATACAAATGAGATGATCGAGTTTTATGCAAATGTGATTTTTGTAAATGCTTCGGCACTTAATAGCAATGCGATTTTATTGAATTCAACTTCAAACAGATTCCCTAATGGATTGGGTAATGACAATGGGTTACTTGGTAAATATGTTTCATGGCACAATTACCGTGGTAAGGCCAATGCCATGTTTGAAGGACTCAAAGACAAGAAGACCGATGGACGCAGTCCGAGCTATAGTTATTTGCCACGTTTTAGAAATGTATTCAAACAGGAAATGGATTTTTTAAGAGGCTATGCGATCGGAGTCGCGGGAGGAAGAGGAACGTTTTCAAACATCGATATGATCGGCGACCAGTTAAGAGAAAATTTGTTAAAGCCTGAATTGGGAGGTTGGTATATCAGTACATGGATGATGGGTGAATGTGTTCCGTTGGAAAAAAATCATGTTCGGTTATCGAAGGATATGAAAGATAAGTATGGCATTCCGCAATTGATCGTTTCATGTGAATGGAGCGAGAATGATGATAAGATGGTAGTTGATTATATGGAACAAGTGAAGCTGATGTTTGAAAAAGCAGGATTCAGTAATATAAAAGCAGAAGATACACAATCGCCACCAGGATCTGATATACATGAAATGGGTGGTGTTCGCATGGGAGTAGATCCACAAACTTCTTTATTGAATAAATGGAACCAGCTTCATCATTGCAAAAATGTTTTTGTTACCGATGGTGCCTGTATGACATCCACCGGTTCGCAAAATCCAACATTGACGTTTATGGCAATAACAGCAAGAGCGGCTAATTATGCAATAGAAGAGCTAAAGAAGGGAAATCTTTAAAGTTGAATGTTGAAAGTTAAAGGTTAATAGATATAAATTTTTATGATGCCAGCATTTGAGCCCTGATTCAACTTCTGTTGCGTCGCACTCTTATACGTTCTGTTCATTATTCATCTTTATAAACTATAAAATAAAAAATGAAAAAGACTTTCTTACTGTTAATGATCATCGGGCTTCTGTATGTAGATGTTACAGCACAAAAACCATTATACACTGCGCCTCTTGGTGTGCAGACATATACTTTTCGTAGAAGTATCGGCGCTGATCCGGCCAAAGTATTAGATACTATAAAGATGATGGGCTTTAAAGAAATAGAAGGCGGAGGCGGAAGAATGCTTCCGCAGAATTTTAAAAAATTATGTGATGAAAGAGGAATCAGCATTCCATCAACGGGTGCTAGTTATGAGGACTTGGTCAATAAAATTGATTCAGTAGTGTGGAGGGCAAAAATGCTCGGCTCCAAATATGTAATGTGTGCCTGGATCCCGCATCAGAATAATGTACTGACATTTGAGAATGCAAAAAAAGCAGTGGAAGATTTTAATAGAGCTGGAAAAATTTTAAAAGAAAATGGTCTCACATTCTGCTATCATGCTCATGGTTATGAATTTCAGCCCTACGAAGAGGAAACCTTGTTAGATTATATTTTCAAAAATACAAACCCTGAATACGTCTCATTTCAGATGGATATTTTCTGGATTCAGTTTGGCGGTGGCGATCCGGTAGCCTTACTTAAAAAATACGGAAACCGATGGAAGTTGATGCATATAAAAGATATGCGCAAAGGAACTAAGAAAGATCTTACCGGCCTTACTTCAATAGAAAATGATGTTGCATTAGGTACAGGTGAATTAGATCTGCCCGCAATATTAAAGGAGGCAAAGCGTATTGGTATCAAACATTATTTTATTGAGGATGAAAGTAGCAGTTATGCCACACAAGCACCTCAAAGTATCGCCTACTTGAAAGGTTTGAGAGAATAAATATTGGGTAGTCAGTGGACAGTGAGGAATCTCAATAAAGAATTTATTCACCATTGACCATTCACAATTCACCTATACGTTTTCCGGCAATGGATGCACCCACGGTGACCTGTATTTTCTTTGTAAAAGTTTTGTTGCTTCCGTATCGCCAGTAATTTCTCTTTTTACAGGATCATAAATTAAAGGCCTTCCTCCTAATTGCATAGACAGATTAGCAAGAATACAACTCGCAGTAGAAATATGTCCCTGTTCAATATCTGCAACAGGCTTAATCCTTTTATCAATTGCTTCAAGAAAATTTACCATATGAAGTCTTGTGGCCGGCGCTGCATTTAGTTCAATTGCCGGCTCTGTTAGATCTTCCGGATATTTTTCTTTTTCAAACACAACATCAGCATGGATCTTTTTGCCATCACCATCAGGAATAAAATCATATTTCATCGTGCTTCCACACAATGTTCCCTTCTCACCATATATTTTGAATGCCCATGGATATTCGGGATCGGCAGGAGTGCCCCAGCTTCTGTGTTGCCAAACGCAATTCAATCCTTCATATTCAAAAATCGCGGTTTGCGTATCAGCAATATTACTCTTACCTGTTTTATCAACATAAATTCCGCCGGTAGAACTAATGCGTTTTGGCCAGCCAAGATTTAACATCCATCTCACTGTATCAAACATATGAATACACATGTCACCAATAATGCCATTCCCATATTCCATAAATGTTCGCCACCAACGTATATGCGGTAAACCATCGTAGGGACGTAATGGTGCAGGGCCGGTCCACATTTCATAATCAAAAAAATCAGGCACTGGCTCTACAGAAGGATTTCCATTGTTGCGCATATGATAATAACAACACATTTCCACATGCGATATTTTACCCAGCAATCCTGCATCCACAATATTTTTCTTTGCCTCTATAAGATGTGGTGTACTTCTGCGTTGAGTGCCTACCTGCACTACACGTTTATATTTTCTTGCAGCTGCAAGCATTGCTTCACCTTCCATAACATCTACGCTGATCGGTTTTTGCACATACACATGAGCACCGGACTTCATTGCATCAATTGCCGTTAATGCATGCCAGTGGTCGGGTGTCCCGATCAAAACGATCTCCGGTTTTTGTTCTGATAATAATTTTCTGTAATCACCATATAAAGCTGGCTTCTTATTATTCTTCTGACGCTGGCTTACCATATCGGCCGCTTTATTCAATTGCTGTTTGTCTACATCACAAAGTGCTACTACATCTACCGGCGCCACTTGCATCAATCGAAACAAATCACTTTTGCCATACCATCCTGTACCGATCAATGCCACCCGCCTGGCTGGTGGAGACGAAAATAAATTAAGACTATTCGGTTTAAATGCTGCAAGTGCTAATGCTGCTGAAGTGTCGAGAATAAATCGGCGGCGATGTATATTTTGTTTCATAAAACAAACATTAAATAAAATCTGCAGTGATACTTTAAAGATAGTAAGGTTTTAGTTCCTATGTTGCTTCAGGATTCAAAGAGGAAGCGGCAATAATCGTCAACATATAGATCAAATGTTGCGTAAATGGGAATTTTTTGAGAGATGGATCAACCCTGCTTTTTAAAATAGAGAAACAAAGCAATTCAATTTAAGCAAGGCATAAATTATCTATTCTTCCTTTTTTGTTTGGGCGAAACATTTCATTTTCCTTTTCTAATTGTGATAGCAGATCAGCCACCGCTTGCTCTGCCTGCTCTTTACCTGATTTTTCTGAAAGTTGCCACCAAAGAGTCAGGATCTCTATAACATAATGCGCATTAGGGGTTTTTTGAACTAATCCTTCCAATTCGATCAGTTCATCCTGTGAAGCTTCACCGGAGAGTTTTTTTGCCATTAATATCCAAAGGCGGCTTTCCAGGTTTCGGTTGATCGGGTCCATTGGATGTTTAACATCCAAAAAAATGCCATTTGAAAAAAGGTTGCCCGACAATCTTTTAGAATCAGGAGGATAAAAAAATTGTCCGTTTCCGGTACAGTAAGCGAACGATTTTAAGACAAGGTCATTCATATTTGTTACAGCTGGTATGATTGATCGCAGCAATGAAGATATTTCACAAACACACTAGCAAGCCCTGATATACCGTTATCGATATCATCCCACCAATTTTCAATGTGAGGCTTATAAATACCATATCCCAATCCTGAATAGTATGGCTCTGGATTTGATCGGTATTCTTTTATAGAAATACTTTCTACGAAATTTATGACATCAGATGAAGTTCCAATTTTAGAAAACGAAATAGATTTGACTACTTTCTTTGGGGTTTTGGGCGATATAAGATAATTTGATGCTTCTTTTAATGTCGCACTTTTCCCTGCATTGTTAGGTCCAACTAATACAACTATATCATCATTGTCGAAATGAATTATTGAGTTATCACTAAATTTTATTTTATTTATCCAAAGCTTAGGCTCCATAGTCTTAAAGGTTTGATGGCAAAAGTAATTGTATATCTTAAATCTTTTTCTTTAAGAAAGATCAGTTGACGCACTCTTTTTTTGATAGATTTTAGAGACGATCAGCCCTTTCGTCCTCCGAATGAAATTTCTAATCAGGTTTCTTCAACACCGTTTCAAATAATTTATATATCCTTTTATACTCATCAGTCCAGCTACTAGGCTCAACAAATCCATGATCTTCCATTGGATAAGATGCCAACTCCCAATTATCTTTTCCCAATTCGATCAATCGTTGTGTAAGCTTTACTGCATCCTGGTAATGAACATTTACATCTACCATGCCATGGCAAATGAGTAAACGCCCTTTTAAACCATTTGCATAATAGAAGGGTGAACTCTTTCTGTATGCGAGACTATCATTGAATGGTTCATTCAAAATATTAGCTGTATAACCATGATTGTAATTCGCCCAATCTGTAACCGGGCGCAATGCTGCACCTGCGGCAAATACATCGGGATCATTGAACATTGCCATCAGTGTAATAAATCCTCCATAAGAACCACCATATAAACCTATATGTTGTGGGTTCACGCCATAAGTTTTTACTAAATAATTTACAGCATCCACATGATCGCTGAGATCTTTACCACCCATAAAACGATAGATGCCCGTTCTCCAATCTCTTCCATAGCCGGCGCTGCCACGATAATCAATATCCATTACATAATAACCA
>DASYQG010000395.1:0-3692 GCA_036005825.1 Chitinophagaceae bacterium
TTGGAAAAACGCAGCGCCGGAACATATCATGCGTTGGAAAAGCCCCTGGGGTATCGGCTTTCCCGGCTGGCATATTGAATGCTCGGCAATGGCAACAAAATATTTGGGAGCGCAGTTTGATATTCATGGTGGCGGCATGGACCTTCTATTTCCCCATCATGAAAGTGAGATCGCCCAAAGTACAATTTGCAATCAAGTATCGCCGGTTCGTTATTGGATACATAATAATATGATCACCATTAACGGTAAGAAGATGGGCAAGAGCTATAACAATGTTATTAAGCTTACCGAATTATTTAGCGGCGATCATCCTGCATTGGAAAAAGCGTATCATCCGATGGTGGTTCGGTTCTTTATTTTACAAACACATTATCGCAGTACACTTGATTTTGGCAATGAAGCATTGCAGGCAGCAGAGAAAGGATTGAAGCGGTTGTGGGAAGCGTATGAGAAGTTAGGAACTTTGAGTCGGGAGTCAGGAGTCGGGAGCCAGGAGTCGGGAGTTGACAAGGAACTTGATTCGAAAGTAAGAAAACTCATAACCGAATTTGATGAATTCATGGATGATGATTTTAGCACAGCGAAAGTAATGGCGAATATGTTTGAGCTGGTGCCAACGATCAACAGCATGAAGGACAAAACAATTCCTGTTTCTGCATTAAGTAAAGAAACGTTCGAACTGTTGCAAAAGCAGATGAAAGTTTACATCGAAGACATTTTAGGGTTAAAAAGTGTAACAGAAGCTGATAACGAAAAGTTGAAAGGGGTAATGGATCTGTTGATCGATATTCGTAAAGAGGCAAAGGGAAAAAAGGATTTTGCTACCAGTGATAAAATAAGAAATCAACTTACTACCCTTGGAATAAGTTTGAAAGACGAAAAGGATGGGGGTATGAGCTGGACGATAGAGTAGCAGATGATAGATGATAACTGATAATTCTTTAACTATCATCTATCCGTTATCATCTTTATCTTCATAATCTTTTTTTATAATCAAGCTAATCGTGGTTCTATGCATTACGTATCTCACTTATCAAAAGACGAAAAATTAAAGAAGCTTATCAGGGATCATGGTGTATTCAAACTGAATAAGAAAAAAAATCTTTATTTATATCTCTGTTATTCTATCATGAGCCAGCAGCTATCTACTAAAGTGGCAAGTGTTATCAAACAACGTTTTCTTGATCTGTATGGGGGCGAACCAACACCTCAGCAGATCGTCGATACACCTTTTGAAAACCTAAGAGCCATAGGGTTGAGCAATGCCAAAGTAAGTTATGTGCAAAATGTTGCAAGGTTTGAAATAGAAAAAGGAATGGATCATAAGAAGCTTTCAAAAATGAGTAACGAAGAAGTGATCGAATACCTGACACAGATAAAAGGTGTTGGCCGCTGGACAACTGAAATGTTATTGATGTTTGCGCTCTGTCGCGAAGACCTTTTTGCAATTGATGATCTTGGATTACAACAAGCCGTGATCGGCTTATACGATCTGAAACATCGCAAGAAAAAAATAATGAATGCTAAGATCTTAAAGATCTCTGAACAATGGGCGCCTTATCGTACATACGCCTGCTTGTATTTATGGCGGTGGAAGGATAACCCGCCAGTGCTAAATGGAAAGAAAAAAAATAAATGATCCTTCAAGATATACTTATCCGTTACTAATTCTTTGAATGTGCCGTGCATTTCTGATACCTAGATGTCAATAGTTGAAAATGATTATTTTTTCTTACGAAACGCAACAAGCACATCGTTGAAGTCCATAATAAAATTCGCCTTTGTGTTCAATAAGATTGTCAATTCGTCCACGTATTTTCCAATAGGCTTGTTTTCTTCCGGCTTTTTTATTTGGTATTTATTTTCGTCAGGATTGAATTCTAAACTTTTATTGGAATAAGGAAATCGTTTTTCATAATGTTTTTTCGTACATAGGGGGATGAACACAACGGATTTTCCATTCGTTTCAAAAGACAAAGCAAAACTTACAACGTAGATCCATATGACCTCATACGTATTATTGTCTCCCCTATAAGCATAATCAACATCGGCATTAACGTCACTTACTATGATTTTAATAACAAAGTCCGGATCCTTGTCTACTGATTTTTTAATATTCAAAAAGTTAAACGATTTCGCCACTTCATTTTTCACATATTCGTTGCTAACAAAAGGATATGTTTCTCCATGTGCCTGGACCAGGATCTGATATGTTTTCAAGGTGTCTGTTAAAGACTTTGCTTCGAAATAGTAATCAGTATAGGATTTTTTTTGGGCAGAAGTTGTAAAAACAAGCAGAATAAAAGCAAAGAGAAATAGAGTTGATCTTACAAAATCTTTATTCATAAAGTTTAAGTGCATGTAAAATTGACACAACACATGAATTTAAACAATTCATTTGTTTAGGTATTCATAATTTTTTAATATAAATGCGGACGCCGGCATAAATTATTATCTACAGGAATTAAAAAAGTGAATTGAACAAGTCAATAAGAAAAAAAATTAACCGCCCCCCGTTCATTACTAAGAAGAATAGAGATACAGCGCTTAAAATAACAATATTCCGTCCGTGTTTCCGGGTATTACTGCTATAGGTAAAAACTTTCTTGCCATTCGGAATATTTTTTTTGGCGGTTAGAAATGTTAATCCAAAAAAAAGACCGACAATACTAAAAATCAAAGCCAGTATATATCCTGTAATGATCGTGAAAGTTGGTTCACTTTCTTCACGGCTAAGCTCATTGATCCTTTTTGATTTCAGATCTTTGATTACTTCTTCATTTATATGTTGGCCTCTTTCCTCAAGGATTTTCCTGGCAATAAGAAAATCCTGGCGACTCCATTCATCGGGCTTCCTGAGAATTTCGATCAACTCATCATTTGTAAATGAAAACAAATAATAATCTTTTTCCAGGGCTGTAATATTTTGCAAAATACGGGCATCCAATATTTCATTGGCTTTTAAAAAATCAGATGATCTTATTTTTAGAAAGATCTTCTTTTCAAGATTATCACCAATAAATGCCCGGTCAAGTAATTCTTTTGATCGCTCTAGCTGGTAGTCAATACCATTTTCTTTCAATGGGTCAATGACAGATGTTGCTTCATCTTCAGTAAAAAATGATTGAAAAAGTACATATTCATTCATGTAAAAATCAATTATCGCTTTTCGTTTATCTAAACTTCATGCTGTCGAAAGGTGTAATGAATAAAAATAAATTCCTATAAATATTCACTTCAATAATTCAGCCACCATTATTCCAAGATAAGTACCGATTGCATTGCCAACAGAACCCGCCAGTAGTCCCGGCAATTGCAGGTCAGGCCGGCCAATACTATTAGCACATACGGGAGCAGAAGTGGCACCCCCTATATTCGCATTGGATGCTATAGAAACAATATCCCAATCCTGTTTCAATAACCCTCCAACGGAAAAAATAAGGACGCCATGGATCAATACGATCAATGTCACCCATAATAAAAGTATTCCAGCAACAGCGCCACTGCTGATCAAAGCTTTTATATCACAGTAGGCACCTACAACTGCCAGAAACAACATGATCAGTAAGAAACCAATTATCTTACTTCCCTGTAATTTTTGTACGAAGGGTAGTTGAGCAAATAGTAATGCCAGTGTTGTTAAAACAAGAATGGAAGGAAGTCCTTTAATATAACCAGCTGCTTGTGCAGAA
>DASYQG010000396.1:0-5913 GCA_036005825.1 Chitinophagaceae bacterium
AAGGCAGCGAAAGAGATGAAAGAAAGGGTGGAGCACATTCTTGGCAACAACGAAGCAAGAAATTTATATATCGGAACATTTCACTCCGTCTTTGCAAGAATTCTTCGGACCGAAGCACCAAAGATGGGTTATCCCAACAACTTCACTATCTATGATACGGACGATGCAAAGAGTGTGGTGAAAACAGTGATCAATGAATTGAATTTAGATGATAAACATTATAAGCCTTCCACGGTTTATAATCGTATTTCATCAGCTAAAAATGCATTGGTTGGCCCTGTGGAGTATGGTAATGACTATTATATTCAGCAGGAAGATCTGCGCAGTAACCGCCCGGCAATAAGTCAAATTTATGATGCCTATGTAAAACGCTGTTTTAAAAACGGCGCCATGGATTTTGATGATCTCCTGTTGAAATTTTATGAGTTATTAAAAACCTTCCCCGAAAGCCTGAGTAAGTATCAACATAAGTTCAAGTATATTTTAATTGATGAGTACCAGGATACGAACCCTGCCCAATATGAAATAATAAAATTGCTTGGCGCCATGCATGAAAATGTTTGCGTGGTTGGCGATGATGCACAAAGCATTTATAGTTTTCGTGGTGCTACGATCCAAAATATATTACAGTTTCAAAAAGATTATGAAGAAGTAAAAGTGGTAAAGCTGGAACAGAATTATCGCAGCACACAAAGCATTTTAAATACAGCCAACGAGGTTATCAAAAAAAATAAAAGCCAGATACCAAAAGACCTTTGGACGGAAAATGCAGAAGGTGAGAAGATCCGCATTGTAAGAACAATGACGGATAATGAAGAAGGAAAGTTTGTTGCTGATACCATACAGGAACAAAAGCTTCGTAATCATTTTTACAATAGGGACTTTGCAATTCTTTATCGTACCAATGCCCAGAGCCGTGCATTTGAAGAATCTTTGCGGCGTATGGGAATTCCTTATACAATTTATGGAGGCATAAGTTTTTATCAGCGCAAAGAGATAAAAGACTATATCGCTTATTTAAGGATTACTATTAATCCAAAAGATGAAGAAGCGTTGAAACGCATCATCAATTATCCTGCAAGAGGAATTGGTAAAACAACTATTGATAAAGCTGTTCTTTTTGCCAATGAAAATAATATCAGCATGTGGCAAGTGCTGGAGCAGGCAAAAACATTTGGATTCAAGGCCGGCACATTAGAAGCTATTGAAGGTTTTGTAATAATGATAAAAAGTTTTCAAAGCATGTTGCAAAAGCACAATGCTTATGAAGTGGCTTTTCATGTAGGTAAGCAAACAAATTTTGTAAAAGAACTTTTTAATGATAAAAGCACCGAAGGTGTAGCCCGATACGAAAACATACAAGAATTACTGAACTCAATAAAAGAATGGATCGAAAGCCCTGACAATGAAGAAGGAGAGTTGGTTGATAAAAGCTTGGGTGGTTATTTACAACAGATCACTTTATTAACAGACGCTGATGAAAAAGATCCCAATGCAGATACGGTAAAATTAATGACCATACATGCTGCAAAGGGTCTTGAGTTTTCTGTAGTGTTTGTTGCCGGCCTCGAAGAAATGCTTTTCCCCAATGCGCTTAGCATAAATACAAGAGAAGAATTAGAAGAAGAAAGAAGATTGTTTTATGTGGCAATAACAAGAGCCAAGAAAAGGCTGTGGATCACTTATGCAAATACTCGTTATCGTTTTGGTTCGCTGGTGCAAAATGAACCAAGCCGTTTTATGGATGAGCTTCCTGAAAATTTTATTGACAGAAGTTTCGCCGGCGGTGGCGCAAAAAACCAGGGAACTGGTTATGGCAACGGAACAGCTTTTGAAAGAATGAGAGGATGGGGAGGAAGTGGCAAGGATTGGACATCAGATAACCGGCAGTCAACAAAAAAAGAAACACCATCTTACTTAGCGCCAAAGACTAATATTCAAAAAGTAATTGAACATGTTCCTTCTGCTGATTTTAAAGCCAGCGACGTTTCTAATTTGCAGGTAGGGCAAAAAGTGGAGCATCAGAAATTTGGCTTTGGAGAAGTAATAAAGAAAGAAGGCGCAGCACATAACCCGATCGCTACAATTAAGTTTGAGAACAACGGAGAAAAAAAGATAATGTTGAATTATGCGAAGCTGAGGATCATAGAAAATTAATTTTAGTTCAACCCATATTCCTTTTTATAACTCTCATTTAGTGTCCCACCAATATTTATCCCATTTGCGGCACGATATTTTATGCTTATATATTCTAGATCTTAAACCTTAAAATAAAAACTATGCAAAAAAAATTATTAGGCTTGATATTGGCCGCTGCAGCTTATGGTGTTTATCGTTATACTAAAATGACTCCTGAGCAAAAAGCTGAACTTAAAAAAAGAGGAGGAGACTTTTTAGAAAAAAACATGGGGAGTTTTGGTAATTTATTTGGTCAAAAGCCTGCTGTAACTGAAACCGGCAACAAATTTAATTGACCCCTATATATACTAAAAAGAGTTGCATTTTTGCAACTCTTTTTATTTACACATTTTTTATTCCCCGGGGTGATACATTTTTTCTACATGCTTCACCACATCTTCTTTATAAAATAAAACATCTTTGAATTGGCCTTGGCTATACATCGATCCCTGGTCAAAAAAATGTGTTGAATTTTCGTTTCCGCTTTCACCTCCTGCTAACAATGATCTTGCTTTTATTCGTTTACCAAATTCAACTGCACAAATAAAGCTGTTACCATTTACTCCATACCTTTTTTTTGTTCCGGGAAAACTGCGGCTTGTGTATGAAGGGAGCATACCCCATGTGGAAGAAACAAATCCGACGGGAATACTTGCTTTGTTATCGTCAAACTTATTATCAATATCAGAGGATATTCTTTGAAAGCGGTTGATTTCGCCCCATTCTATTTGCCAGCGTCCATATTTATTTTTCAGGTCATTTATTGCGGTTAAGAATGGCTGTAATAATTCTTCGGGTTTCGCATTTGCCGCAAAATATTTTGCTTTTTCAACCTGGTCCGCTTCTTCATCTTCAATAATTTTTGTTCTGAAAATTGCAGGTAAAATTTTCTGCCCCCATTCAACAGCCAACGTTGTAGCAATTGAATTTTCTCCACAACGAAAATCCCAATTTCTTAAAACTGATATTGCTTCGTAAAGTTTATTGTACAGTGTATCGTTTCCACGAACATTTTTTTCAAATGAACTGATCAACACAGGAACTAATATCTCAAATGCGGATAATCTTTTATCATAGCCGGCTTTGATCACTTTATCGATCGTGTATTTATTTTCTTCACTTAACACTCTTACAGCGTTGATGCCCCTAAAATTTTCTCCATCAGGAGCCATATATTCAGGATAGTTTTCTTTTTTAGGACTGTTTCTTCCTGCTACTGTAAATGGCGTAGAGTTACAATTTTGCAGCCAGCCATTTGGCGGATTGATACTTAATACAGTTTCACTGATCTTATGATAACCCTTCCATTCTGTAGAAGAAGTGGTTCCGTCAACTGCTTTTTTCCAATCATATTTTGTATCTCTTTTGGGGATGCGATTGCCATGCCAATAAGCAATGTTTCCTTCAGCATCGGCATACACAGTATTGTTAGAAATGTTGCCTAGCAGATCAAGTGTCTTCTTAAAATCCTCAAAATTCTTTGCTTTCGTTCTTTGCCAGCATTGGATCAATCCATTCATGATCCTGTTATCCGCTCTCACACTTAACCATTGTCCATTTCTTTTTGCCATGATAGGGCCATGATGTGTAAAGAATGTATTGATATTCGTTGTTTCAATACCGGTTCCTTTTTTTACTTTAATTGAAATTCTTTTTTGAATAACAGGTTTTTCCTTTCCGTCATACTCATATACCCATCCTTTTTCTTTCTTTGAAATTTTTTCACTGTAAGTATCGGCAGCGTCAACTGCACTTGAGGTGTGCATCCATCCGCAATGCTCATTAAAGCCCTGGTAAACGAAAAATTGCCCCCAGGTTACAGCTCCATAAGCATTCAATCCTTCTTCACTCACCATATGAACTTCGGGACGGAAATAAAAAGTAACATGCGGGTTAATATAAAGTATCGCATTCCCGGATTCAGTGATCTTTGGTGAAAAAGCAAAACCATTTGAACCAGTCAGTATTTCCTCTTCAATATTTTTATTAATTGAAACAGACGGCTCGCCAGAATAAAAATTTTTCAGATCATTTACATTAATATCAGCGGTATTAATTGCGCCAATGCTACCATCTGTCCATAGCAAAGGATACCAGGGTTTAAAACGATTTAATAATGCAGGTTTGGTTGTCGGATTTTTATATAAATAATAATTAATGCCATCCGCAAATGAATTGCAAAGTTTTTTTAACCAGGCCGGGGCGTTGTTATAATCTTTTACTGCATCTGCCGAATCGATAATAACCCTTATTAAAAGATCATTGTATAATTCACTCTCGCCTTTTACTTCCGCCATTCTTCCCAGCTTTTCTATATAATTCATCTCCACTCTTTTGAAATCATCTTCGCATTGCGCATACATCAAACCAAAGACAGCATCTGCATCTGTTTTGCCATATATATGCGGGATGCCCCAATTGTCCCTTATGATCGAGACATTTTTCGCCTGTTTTTCCCAACGGGAAATTTCTTCTTTGGAAAAAGATTGAGAAAGTAGCTGGAAAGGAAGAATTAATAGAATTAAGAATTTCAACATTTTATTATTTCATTTTAAATGGTGCTTTCTTTCAGTAAAGGACCAAGTGAGTTTTGTTTTATTGGCTATCAATAGCAATAAGCAGTATAACAAGGATGACGCCAATCCAGAAAGAAAATTTCATTTGTATTATTTTCTGAAAGATACATTATTGAGAACAGATTCAAAATGACCGGTACTTAATAATTTATCTGCCGAAAAAAGCCGCAAATTATTCTTTTAAGAAATAATAACCCGGCACAGGTACTTCAGCAAAACTGATCTCGTCAACTCCTCTTTCTATTTTTTTTAACATCATTGCTTATGCAGAAGTTAACGCTTTTACTCATAGCGTAAATTTCTGTTTATGAAAAAAATCTTATTCTCAATTTGTCTTCTTGCTTTTATTTCCTGCAGTCCAAAAAAAGAAAACAGCCAGGAACAACAAAATAATGTTCCCCAGGCTTTGCAAGATGAAAAGAAATCCAGCGTCATAAGTATTTCTAAAAGAGGGCCGTAATATATCGTTGATGAACTTTATGAAGAAGCTATTAAAAATTCTTCTGAACTGAAAGACATAGAAAAAAAATTATCGGGAATAAATGAAAAGAAAAATGATTCACTGAGGGTCTTTGAAAACTACAAGTTCAAAAACCAGGATTATTATGCATCTGCCGACAGGCATTTGAATTCAATTCAAGACTCAATATTGAAAAAAGAAATAGAAGCAGCATTCGAAAAAGATAAAACAGGCTATAATAATATTATTACCCGATTGAATGAACTAGAAAATGAATTGGATAAACAATCGTTATATGCTACCGATCACCAGGTTGTTTTAAAACTATTTGTTACACTTAACATGATGCAACAGTTCAGAAAAAACAGCACTCCGCCTTTGAGGCTATTGGGATCTGTATTAAATGAATATAAAATTCTTAATCTTAAATTAGATTCTACGATCTTAAAGAACAAATAAACATTAGTTCGTCACGAATCTGTAGCCAATCCCTTTAATAGTAATGATTTCCAAAGAAGGATCTTCTTTTAAATAACCACGAAGTTTGGTGATGTAAACATCAAGATTACGGCTGTTGAAGAAATTATCATTGCCCCAAAGAAGATTAAGAATATCTTTTCGATCGATGATCTTATCACGATTCTCATATAATACTTTCAAAAGTTCGCTTTCCCGGTACGAAAGCTTGCGGTCTTCCTT
>DASYQG010000397.1:0-7772 GCA_036005825.1 Chitinophagaceae bacterium
GTCCAGGTTTCCCGCCTTGGCATGCCATTGACTAATGAAGTTATTGTACCGATTGGTATGAAAGACTATTGGAATGCATTAACTCCTTACCAGGATCTTGAAAGACTGAATACATTTGGTAATCATTTTTACAACCCGGAGTTAGGTCTTTATATGGATGACGCATTGTTTGGAACTGCCGTACCGGCATTATCAAAACTGCGCATCCAGAAAAATTCCCTGGCTTGTGCTTTCGGTGGTACAGGTTTTGGTTTTGGCAATGGACAAAATGGTTTATATGGATTAAAAGGCAATGCATTATTAGATGGTACTGCATTGGCAGAAAATGCATTTGGTGGTTTATTGTTACCGGCTGCAAACTCGCCACGTTCGGTTGACCTCTGGCCGATCTTTAATACAGGTGTTCCTAATGTAAGACCTTATCAATTGGCAACAGGTAAAGGCGGGAACCCATTAGCAGCGGGTAAACCCTTTATCAATAACTTTTTGCCGAATGGAGGTGATATGCTTCGTCTCAATATGGCAGTGCCCCCTACACCACGCAATGATCCTAATTTCAACAACCTTGGTATTGTATGGGCAGCTGTACTTGGTTTAACTAACCCTTCATACAATGCAAATGCGAATCTTCAATCAATTCCAAACATGGATGGATTTCCTAATGGAAGAAGGCTGGAAGATGATGTTGTAAGAATTGAATTGCAGGCAGTAAGTGGAATTGCACTCGCGGCTATTGGTCTTTGGTATGATGATTATAATTGCGCAGGCAGTCCTGTAACACAGGATCTGTTGGATGTTCTTACTTATAATGCAGGAGTAACATCTAATGACGCAACGCTGAAATCATCTTTCCCTTATGTTGCTTCGCCATGGGCAGGCACTCATAATTGTGATTGTAATGGTAATACAGCAACCAAGTCCACAACAAATGTTGATGAAATACAAATGAAGAAAGCTCCGTCAACAAGTCTTGGTCTTGCATCACCTGAGATGAACTTATCAACTTATCCTAATCCAGGAAGCAACAACAATACAATTAGATATAGCGTGAATGTTCCTTCGCAGGTCAAGATTGTTGTGTATGATATGCAGGGTAAACTGATAAAAGTGCTGGCAGATAAAGATCATGAAGCTGGTGTTTATAATGTACAGTGGGATATGAGTAAACTGTCAAGCGGTACTTACGTGATAACTGCTCTTAAAGACGGCAATGTGAAACAAACACTTAAAATTGTAAAAAACTAATCTGAACTCTAAAAAGGTCCGTAGATAATACGGACCTTTTTTACCAACTAAAAAACCAAAACATGAATAAGAGATCCATTTATTTTGTTGTTGTTGTTTTATTTCTTGTAACGTCTGGCTTCATAGTCTTAAAGTATGAGAATGAGAAGAAGAAGAACGAAGCAAGGATCTATGAATTGCTCCCTCGCAGTAATTCATCAGCCAATTATGCAGACTGGATCACCATAAAAAATAATGCTACAACTCTGCTTACAAAAATTAGCGCCAATAAAAGCGACCTGGTGTCAAAATTAAAATTGAGTGGATTGTACTTACAAGAGGCAAGGATCAGCGGGAATTATACCTATTATGATATGGCTGCTATGAAGCTGGTAAATGATGTTCTGAAAAAAGACCGAAACAATTTTGAAGGGCTTACATTCAAGGCTTTGATCTTTTTATCACAGCACCATTTTGCTGAAGGTCTTGCTGTGGCCGAACAAGTAAGACAACTTTATCCATATAGTGCCCATGTTTATGGTATATTAACCGATGCTAACGTAGAACTCGGCCGTTATGACTCGGCATTGGTGAGCATAGATAAAATGGTTTCTATACGTCCTGATCTCAGTTCTTATTCAAGAATATCTTATCAGCGGGAAATTCATGGCGATAATGAAGGTGCTATTGATGCAATGAAATTGGCTGTGCAGGCTGGGTCACCCGGCGATGAAGCAACAGAATGGTCAAGGATCCAACTTGCAAAATTGTATGAACATACCGGGCAGATTGATTACGCAAAAATGAATTATACCATTGCATTAAATAATCGTCCTGACTATCCGCATGCTTTTGCTGGTCTGGCAAGAATTGAAATTGCAGAAAAAAATTATTTAAATGCAATTGCCTTATATAAGAAAGCTGATTCTGCTATAACTGATTTTACAATAAAGGAAGAATTAGCACAGGCCTATTTATTGAATGGCAATAAAGAAGAAAGTGCTCGTCTTTCAAATATGATCGTTGAAGAAATGATCAAATCGTCAAAGAAAAACAGATCCACAGATACAAGTGGTCATTATTCTGACAGGGAAATAGCTTACGCCTATATTAATACAAGTAATTATGACAAAGCTTTAGAACATGCCATGATCGAGTATAACCGCAGGCCGGAAAATATTGATGTGAATGAAACAGTAGCCTGGGTTTATTATAATAAGGGAAATGCAGAAGAATCTGTTAAGTATATAAAAGAAGCCTTAAAAACAAATTGTAAGAATCCTGTCTTGCTTTGTCGTGCAGGGTTGATATATGCAAGTGCAGGTGATAAAGTAATGGCCAAATCGATCTTACAGGATGGGTTAAAGAATAATCCTGTAATTTCCCCGGCACTAAGATCAGCAGCACAGAAAACATTGCAAAGTCTTTAATAATGATCCGGGTTAGAAAAGAGCTTGTTTATCAAAACAAAAAAAAGAGTTACGATCGTATTGTTTTATTATTGTCAGCAATTTTTTTTATCCCATCTTTTTCTTTTGCTCACACTATTAATTATTCATTGGAGCAGGCGCCTGCAAAAGATGTGGTATGGTATTATCTGAAATTAGGCTTTCAACATATCATTCCATCAGG
The DNA here is from genome assembly GCA_036005825.1 of Chitinophagaceae bacterium. Lineage (GTDB taxonomy): Bacteria > Bacteroidota > Bacteroidia > Chitinophagales > Chitinophagaceae > VBAS01. The sequence goes on from DASYQG010000397.1 coordinate 2,857, forward strand.
ACCCGATCATATCCTTTTTGTTATTTCTCTTTGTTTATTAAGCACAAAGATCTCTACTATTATCTGGCAGGCCAGTGCCTTTACTGTGGCACATACTATAACCCTGGCGTTGAGTATGAAAAATATTATTGTTGCTCCGCCCGAGCTGGTTGAACCAATTATTGCATTATCGATTTGTTTTGTGGCAGTTGAAAATTTGTTGATCACTGAACTAAAAGCATGGCGTGTACTAATTGTTTTTCTTTTTGGTTTGATCCATGGAATGGGATTCGCCAGTGCGTTAAACGAAATTGGTTTGCCACGTAATAAATTTTATACGTCCGTTTTCTCTTTTAATGTGGGAGTAGAGCTAGGGCAAATTACAATAATTGTTCTTGTATTCGCTTTGTTGATATATCGCTTTGGTAAAAAAGAATGGTATAGGAAATTTATTGTGTATCCTTTATCAGCTATTATTGCCATCATAGCGGCATGGTGGACCATGCAAAGAGTTTTCTTTTGATAAGCTATAAGCAAGTTCTATTATTGTTTCAATTCTGGTTTTATATTTCTTACAGTTGTAGTGGCGCCTCCATTTAATGTCATATCATGCGGCTTGTTTGTTTTCCAGGCGCCTCTTGTAAAGTCTGGCACATCTACTGTTTTTGATCTTGCTTTTACTGATTGCTGGCTTAAATGAAAAATACTGCTCCAAGCTGCCGCATCATATACATTCTGATCAAGTGGTAACCCATTGCGTAAGCAATCGATCAATCTCCAATCCATAATAAAATCCATACCGCCATGCCCACCAACTTCTTTTGCTATTTCGCCGATATGATTAACGATCGGCGGTGAGTATTTTTTATAGAGATCATCCAGTTCTTCTTTTTTGATCCAGCTATGTCCAAAAGCAATTCTTTCTGGGCCAGGCCATTTTTGAGCAACACCTTTTGTTCCACTTACCAAATGAATTCTTGAATAGGGCCGAAGAGAAGAAACATCATGTTGAAGCATGATGCTTTTATTATTATTAGTACGTATAAGTGTTGTATTCATGTTACCACGATAGGGCTTATCAACATATTCTTTAAAGAAATCATCTTTGGTTGCCATTTCTTTTGCAAGGTTATTCAATGTAAAATCATTGGTGCTCATACTTACGAGGTGGTCAAACTTATCGCCGCGGTTTATATTCATGCATTGAGCAATAGGACCAAGTCCATGGGTTGGATAAAGATTTCCGTTCTTGCCGATATTCTCTTTCAGCCGCCACATATCGGCATAAGCATTCTTATTAAAAAGATATTCTTTTGACAGGTCATGTATATAGGCGCCTTCGGCATGGACCAGTTCACCAAACATTCCCTGTCTTACCATGTTTAATGTGAGCAATTCAAAAAAATCATAACAACAATTTTCGAGCATCATGCAATGCTTCTTTGTTTTTTCAGATGTTTCAACTACCTCCCAGCACTGATCAACAGTTTCTCCAACATTTACTTCAGTAGCGGCATGTTTACCATGATTCATTGCATATAAAGCAACAGGAGTATGCAAATGCCATGGAGTAGGAGTGTAAACAAGATCAACATTATTGCTTTCGCACAAAGCCTTATATCCTTCATCGCCACTGTATTCTTTCGCTTTAGGTCTTCCCATTTTTTCCAAAGTAGCCTGGGCTTTTGTAACACGATCAGGATATTTATCACAAAGTGCTCTGATCTCGACGCCATCTATAAAACTTAATCTTTCTACTGCATCAGAGCCGCGCATACCCAAGCCAACTACGCCAATCCTTACCATATCCATCTTTGGCGCAGCATAGCCGCACATATTGAAACTTTGTTTACCATGATCCGGCAATTCATTTTTATCTTCTTCATTCTTTTTCACTTTGGCAAAAGAAGACAAGCCGATGGTTAAAGCTCCTGTACCAATAGAAAGATTGCATAAAAATTTTCTGCGGTTTGATTTCATATTGCAATAGTTAAGGATGCAAGTTCCTGAAATATACCTTAAAAAGGTGCTGCTAATTGAAAATAGAGCAAACGATTGCTATTATTTCTGAAGTATAATAGAGTAAGAGAATTTTTGTGCAAAAGGTAATTCTGTTTTTTCTGATTTTGAGATCATAAAGTTATTCCTGATTGAGTTTTCCCTGATTTTCCCCACCAGTCTTTCATCATCATCAAATAAAAACTCAGTGATGACAGATTTGTAACCATTTGCAGATACATGCACATGAATATGTGCAGGCAAATCGCTTTTAGGATAGCCAGAAGGTTTTATAGTATGTAATTCAAACTTTCCCTCCTTATCGGTTTTTACATAACCAAATAGTCTTGCACGACGCATATCGCCTTCGTTCATGGATACATGTGGGGCATCTGCTGCATACCAACCACGGGAATCAGTGTGATATAAATAAACCAATGCGCCGGCAACTGGTTTGCCATCTGTATCTTTTACTGTGCCGATCACTTTTATTTTTTTCCCCGGAATTGTATCGGTTGCTATCGATATTGTTTCTGCTTTGCAATACTTCTCAATTATTTCTCTAAAAGAAGTTTCTGGATGAACAACATCATACCTTTTATCAGTAAGAATTTGTGAGATAGATGCTTTGTTGTTTTTTAGCCTTTCTTCTGCTTCTTTTATCAAGGTCCCTTTATTAGCTTGACTAAAAACAACATTGCTCGCGGTTAGGAATAAAAGTGCAGCTAGGAAAAGATTCTTCATGGCTTGAAATTTATAAGGTAACCTGGAAATATATTCAAGGTAATTTAATAAGTATCGGATAACTGCATACCTGAAAAATTATAAGTGGCAATATAGCTGTATGCTTACCGTGTTTTCACCTTTCATTTACCGTCTCGCAACGCTTGTAAATGCCTTTGTTTATTGTTTGCTTGCTATTATAATAAAGAACCTTTTATGATAGGCCAGGTTACAATTGTTTGACAAACTGAAAATGGCTATTGACCTTCCACTTAAACAATTTATTTTAAAAAACACTGTTATGAGAAATTCAATCTTAATTAGCCCGGCGAGAATAATACGCCTAGTTTTTGTGTTGATTTTATTTATTTCAATAAAAGCAACTGCGCAATCTATACCTGTTAACTTTTATAAACCGAAGATTGATTTTACTACGGGTGTCATTCCATTCTCTGTTACAATAAGTGATGTAGATGGAGATGGCAAATCAGATATGATAATTATCAATTCTGCTTCTAATTCTATATCAGTATTTCGCAATACTTCCATTTCGGGCAGTATCAGTGCATCTTCTTTTGCAGCGAAAGTTGATTTTGCCACGGGAGCTAATCCGGTTTCTGTTGCTATCGATGATGTAGATGGAGATAGCAAGCCAGACCTTGTTATTGCAAATCGATCATCTGATAATATATCAGTGCTGCGGAACACTTCTACTCCTGGCAGCATTAGTTCATCTTCCTTTGCAGCGAAAGTAGATTTTAGTGCAGGAGCTGGTCCGCTTTCTGTTGTCGTTGGAGACGTGGATGGAGATAGTAAACCAGACCTGGTAGTTGCTAATTATAATTCCAATTCTATATCAGTATTTCACAATACTTCCATTCCCGGCAGCATCAGTGCGTCTTCCTTCGCCACTAAAATAGATTTTGCTACAGCGGCCGAGCCCTCTATTGTTGCTATTGGCAATATAGATGGAGATAGTAAGCCTGACTTAGCGGTTACAAATTTTGCATCAAATACTGTATCAATATTCCGTAATACTTCCACTTCAGGAACTATCAATTCATCTTCTTTTGGTGCCAAAGTTGATTTTACTACAGCGGCTAATCCTTATTTTGTTTCTATTGGCGATATAGATGGAGATGACAAGTCTGAGCTTGTAGTTACCAATGTAAGTTCTGTTAGTGTATCAGTATTTCATAATATTTCCACTTCAGGTATCAATACATCTTCCTTTGCCGCTAAAGTAGATTTTACTGTGGGTTTCCATCCTGTTACCGTTGCTATCGGCGATTTAGACGGAGATGGCAAAGCAGATATGGTAGTTGCTAATCAATTGTCGGATAATATATCGGTACTTCACAATACCTCGACTACGGGCAATATCAGCGCATCTTCTTTTGCCACCAAAACTGATTTTGCTACAGGTAACCAACCTGTTTCTGTTGCAACCGGCGATTTGGATGGAGATGGAATTCCTGAAATTGCAGCAACGAATTATAATTCAAATACAGTTTCAGTTTTTCAAATAACTGCTCCACTGTCAACGTCACACTCATGGCAATGGGCAAAGCGTCCTGATATTGAACTAGCAGCTTATACAAATCCCTCGGTTAGCGCAGATGGAAATGGTAACACTTACGTTACAGGTGCTTTTGTAGGCACAGCAACATTTGCAACCATGCCATCTCCAACTATTTTAATCAGTGCAGGTGAAGCAGATATTTTTATTGCTAAATATGATGCATCCGGCAATGTTCTTTGGGCAAAAAGAGCAGGCAGTGCCCATAGTGATGCTGCTTATTCAATAAAATATGATGGATTTGGAAACTTATATGTTGCTGGATATTTTGTGGAGAGTACAAACTTTGATGGCACGATCATAATAAACCCTGCCTCAAATTCTTCAAATGTATTTTTAGCAAAATACGAAGCGACAACGGGGAATTTTCTATGGGTTCGTCATGGTGCAGGAGTTGATGGTTATACAAGGCAGGCTTTTGACGTCGCCGTTGATAAATATGGCGATCCGTATATTACAGGAGAAATATGTAATACTACAACATTTGCTCCCTTACCGACATTGACATTATCTAATAGATGGTGGGATATTTTTGTGGTAAAATATAATAGCGCCGGGGTTGCTCAATGGCAAACCACAGTCGGAAGTATAGATGCAGGTTATAATGGCGAGGGTGGAACCGGAATTGCTGTTGATC
>DASYQG010000398.1:0-2002 GCA_036005825.1 Chitinophagaceae bacterium
CAATTGATAAAAAATACGAAAGCCCTCTTAAAATGATCGCAAAAAGATTAAAGCAGGATTCTGTAACATTTATAAAAGTTTTTGGATATGCAGATACATTGGGCAATTGGGATTCCAATGACCTTCTTTCTGAAAAAAGAGCTAATGCCGTATATAATTTCTTAGCCAACCACTCCAAAATTGATACAACGCGGGTTTATGTAACATGGTTGGGCGAATCTCAAGAAGCGTACGATTTGCATTTCCCAACTGCTCATATACAACAAAGGTGTGTAGATATCTGGATATTATTTCGAAAGAAAAAATAAACTTTCATATATAAAGATTGAATTCATCTTGCCCCATCGGGCATCCAGAAACTCCTACGGAGTTTAGAACCATCATTCCTCTATATTGCTATAAACAGGTGGCTCCTTCGGAGTCATCAAACATCTAAAGATTGCTTCGGCCTACTTTACTTAAATTGAAACAGTTTTTAAATAACGGCCTCGCAATGACGAGACTCCGAAAGGATGAAGAAAAAATAAATTTCCCCGACTCTCGTCATTGCGAGGCCCCGACAATCATAGTCGGGACCGAAGCAAATTAAACTTTAATACAAATCCACCTTGTCATGTCGAGCCGGTGAGTATTGTCATTTACAAATTTGATGAAAGTAAGGCGAGACATCTCAGGTCGGTTGATCTATGAGATGTCTCGCCTGGCATTACTAAGATCGAAAGTGAACTAATTATCCCGGCTCGACATGACAAGACTCAGATGGCTTGAAAACTTTTCTTTAGAACAGGAATGTAATAAAGCTGAATAGAATTACCGAACGTAAAAGTGTGCGACGCAACAGGCGATGAACAGAATTACAAAAGCTGGCAACATAATTCTTCTATCGCCATTTATTGCTACTCCTGTCCCAGGTGGTAAATCCTATTTTGAATTGAACAGGATTGCGGAATTGGTTAGCAGATGAACCAATTACATATGCACCCAGCTTGAATTTATAAAGAGGATTGAATGGTATCTTAAGAACTTTTTCAATACCGGCAAATAATTCTCCATAGCGTAAATTTCTTTCAGGCGCAAATAAGAAACCACCACCTGCTATTTCACGCAATTCCAGTTTTTTGAACAAAGGAATTTTATTCAGGATAGCGCCATTGAATTCATGCACAAAGTGTGCCTGGTAAAAACGTTCAAAGACCGGGAACGTTGAATCAAGCGATTGAAAAGCTTCATCGGGATTCATGAAAAAGATCGGATCCCCGCGTCGCTGAAATTTATAATCAACCATCCGAAGATCTTTTGTATTGAAAAAATTCCCCGTAAGTATCTTATATTTAGAAACACCGGTCACTCCTAATTTCAGTTCCTGCTCGATACCGAACTCGAGATAATCAAAATCCACTACACTTTTGAATACACCCGGAATTCCTTTTCGCCAGCTTGCATAAAATGTGGGCCATTTGGAACCAAGAATGATCTTTTCTCTTGGCTCACGGATGAAACGCTGAAAGGGAGTGTACTGCAAACGAACTTGTCCATACAATGCATTGTATGGTTCGAAATAAACCGGCTCATTCACGAAACCTAAAACTGTATCCAGTTTAGGATTAGTTTCATAATTAGCAACAGAACGACGAAGTGCATAATCTGCATTTACAAAAAAGACCAGGCCGTTTATTAATTCAATTCCATGTTTAACGCCGAAAGCCTGGTTGAGATAGAAATTATCCCGCTTCAGCATATTGATCCATGCATCACCCTGGAAAATATATTGAAAGTCGCGTTGTGCTGAAACATTAATAAAAGCGCCATTCAAAGGATTGTACTTGTGAGTGATGCTTATATTCCCATTCAGATCCTGGTTCCTGATACCGTAACTGATATTCGAGAACACTGCCACTGATCTCCTGGACGTAAATGTTTTAAAATAAGTAACGTTTGCTTTTATTCTTACGCCACCAAATCGAAAGGGGTCAATAACATCTATAAGCGGTGGCAACTGCCA
>DASYQG010000399.1:0-7694 GCA_036005825.1 Chitinophagaceae bacterium
CCCATGTATCAAACAATACAATCTTGTATACGAAAAACAGAATAATAAAGAAGTGCTTACCGGTGATTGGGGTGGCGTAACTATGAATAATTATGCAAGTTGTCCGGCAGGGAAGATCACTTTGTCAAGAGTGGCAGAATCTGATTTTGAGCATATCAAAGAAATTAAAGTTGATACCGGCACCATACGTTTGGACTTTTATGACAATGCACAGGTGGATGGTGATATCATAACCGTACTATTGAACAACAAACCTCTTGCATCCAATCAAAAACTTACTTCAAAACCTATTACGCTTGAAATAAAAGTGGACCTTATTAATAAGGAACAGGAAATAACAATGGTGGCCGAAAATCTTGGTGATATTCCTCCAAATACTGCATTGCTTATCATTACCGCAGGTGGTAAACGATACCAACTTTACCTTACCTCAACTGAAAAGAAAAGTGCACAGGTTCGTTTTATTTACGAGGAACCGCAAAAAAAATAATCAATAATTATTATTAAATAATTATTGATTATCGTAAAAATCATTGATAAAATCAGAATGCCCTGTTCTGTGCTTGCGGGATTGCTTTTCTTGGGATCTTCTGATCTCTTTGAGCCGTATTATAAACAAATGATGCAACAATTGTAGCAGCCTGTTTCAGATCGTCCGGAACAAGATGATCATAAGTATCCATGTTAGTATGATGGGTTCTTGTATTATATTCGATCTGATCTTGTATAAATTGGAAACCCGGAATACCTACTGCATCAAATGCAAGATGATCAGTACCGCCTGTGTTACTTATTGTAATTGTACTTGCCCCAAGATCTTTAAATGGTTCAAGCCATTTTGCGAAAATGGGACCGGCATCTTTATTTCCCTGTAAATAAACGCCGCGAATCTTTCCGGTGCCATTATCTAAATTATAATAAGCAGAAACTTTTGCATTGTTTTGGGTTGTGGATGTTTTAGCTGTATCAGCAAAATGATTTTTTACATAGTTGCGACTGCCATGCAAGCCTTCTTCTTCTCCACTCCATAATGCAATACGAATAGTACGACGAGGCTGATAGCCGATCGATTTCAATATCCTTACCGCTTCAAGCATAACTGAACAACCTGCAGCATTATCTGTAGCTCCTGTAGCAGCATGCCAGCTATCAAGGTGGCCACCCAGCATTACCAGCTCTTCTTTTAATGCAGGATCAGTTCCTGGAATTTCCGCAACAACATTATATCCTTTCAGATCATCATTGTAAAATTTTGTTTTTACTTCTGCTTCAATAGTTACAGGAACTCCTGATTCTATCAATCGCTGAATTCTTAAATAATCATCAGAAGAAAGAACAACGCTTGCCGGTGCAACTTCTGCATCCTTTGCATATTGCCCGCCACTGCTTACGAAAATTGTTCCATCATTACCATTTGCCGACATTGTTAAGACCAATGCTGGTTTTTCTTTATTGATCATTTCGTTCATTCTTCTTTGCAGCATAAATTGATTCACCTGCGGATTGTTTCCCTGTTGGTTCCGCTGACCACCGCCTTGTTGCGGCTGACGCATTTCTGCTGCTGCCATTTTCTCCAACGATGTATCAGCAAACCGATTTCCATCAGCAGTGAAAGAAGGCGTAAGTTTTGCGGGGGACCATGTCATTACAATTTTCCCTTTTAATGTTCCCGCATATTTCATTAACTCAACAGTATCTTTTGCTTTTATTAAAACCACTTCTGCTTTCATTGATTTTTTTCCGGGTGTGCTTCCTGTCCATGCACGGGGCATAGCGATCAATGGTACATAATAAGGCGCCGTCATTGCCACATAACATTTTGTTTGCTCCCAACCCTTGCCAAACTCTCCCCAGGGTTCAAGGCTAGCATTGGACAAACCCCATTCAGTTAATTTATTTTTTGCCCATGTGGCTGCACGCATATAACCGGGGGATGCAGTGAGTCGCGGACCGCTTACATCGGTCAGGTACATTGCGATCTCCATTACTTTGGAATTTTCAAGACCTTCTTTGCGGATCTTGTTGATCATATCCATATCCAGTTTTTCGTCCTGCGCATTTATTAATTGCAGCGTGAAAATAAAAGAGAGGATAAATAAAAATGACTTTCTCATGTGCTGTGTTTTTTAAGGCGTGAAAGGTAAGTGATTTTGATCTTTCGATAAATCAAAATAGATGAACGGGTTAATGGCAGATCATTTCATCGTCATGCGAACATAAATAGTGTATTCTCCTCCGCGTTTCCAGGTTGCTTGTTCGGATTCTTTATAAAAATTTACTCCTTCTTCATTTCCCAAATAAAAGAATGAAGGTGCGGCAGATTGAGAACAACCGCAACGCAAAAGCTCAAACCCTACATACAACCTGTTTGTAGGAATTGTAATTGGTTCCCAATTCAAATTGAATTCAACTAATCCATATTTTACTGTTGCGGGGATGATAATATCTTTTTTTAGAACTTCATTTTCAGGAAGACTTAAACCACTCACTGCTGCATCACGCAAATGCAGTTTGAGCCAGCAGGTATCGTAATTATGATTGATTTTTACCTGGATCATTCCTATTTGAATTTTTTTCCGGGCCAGGTCGAAAATATAGCCGATCTCCCCGCCCTCATTTTTTACTTTCCATTCCCGGTAATAACCAAATCTCATGTAATCACCTTTTAATGACGCAAATACTTTTACCTGCTCCAACATTCCAACATTCTGCGTAAGCTTGACTTTATTATTTGCAAGAAGATCTTTTATGGCAATTCTTTTGGATGAATATCCAATTGCACTTACTAAAATGGAATCATTAAGTCTTGCTTGTTTGCGAATAACAAAAGAAAATTTTCCTGAAGAATCCGTCATGAGTCCTTCACCTTTTCCTGATGTAACAGATGCATACGACACCGGTGAACCAGTTTCACCATCTTCAACGAGACCAGTGATTTTTTGCTGTGCATCAACAGCAAATGACATAAATAAAAGTGCAATGATCAGAGTGTGGCGCATTTTCATTAGAAGCAAATCCTGCAGTTAAAATTTGAATGGCGAAATTAGCACATTTATAAAACGAAAAACCATGGATTGATAGATGGTGAAAACAAATTATTCTATGGATGAAACACTGCTTTAATACAGTTATCCAATTTTTTATCAAACACTTCATAAGCCCTTGCCCCGTCATTTAAAGAAAAATGATGCGTGATGATTTTTTCTGCCGGGTATCGTTGAATCACCTGTTCTCTCAATAATTTCTCAGCATAATAATGAGCAGGACAACGACCGATCTTATAAACAAGATTTTTATCATAAGCTTCACCGGGTGAGAAAGAAAAATTTTTTGCTGTATGAACACCAACTGACGAAATAGTTCCACCTGGCCTCAACAGGTCTATCGCTAACCGAAGAGCTTCAGAACTGCCTACTACTTCCATTATTGCATCTGCGCCTCGGCCTTTAGTAGCATTCATGATTGCTGATCTCACATCACCTTCTGATGGATTTAATGGAGTGGCCCCAAATTCTTTCGCCATTTGTAATCGTTCATTTGAATGATCAACTGCGAATAAATTTTCTGCACCCAGGTCTTTAGCTGCAAGGATTGTCATTAAGCCAACAGGACCGCAACCGATAACTATATAAGTTCCTTTATTGTTTACTCCTGCATTTTCAGCACAGAAATAACCGGTCGAAAAAATATCGCCAAGTAATAACCCTTTCTCTTCACTCAGATCATTACTCAATGAAACGAGAGTAGTATCGGCCAATGGCACACGGATATATTGTGCTTGTGCACCATGCAAACCATGACCACTTTGTACCCAGCCGAAAAGATTTCCTTTTTCACAACGACAGGTCAACCCAATGCGACAATAAAAACAATCCCCACATGAAGTAGTAAAAGGACTTAAAACCCTTGCTCCTTTATAAAATTTTTTTACATTGTTTCCAGTTTCAACAATTGTCCCCACAAACTCATGTCCCATCACCGTGCCTTCATCCAGACCTGTTTCTCTTCCATGGTAAACATGAAGATCTGAACCGCAAATACCTGACAATGAAATTTGGACTATTGCATCTGTTGGCTGTAAAATTTTAGGTTCAGGAACATTTTGATAAACAATATTTTTAACCCCGCCAAATGTGAGTGCTTGCATGTTGTGAATTTACAATTATTGTGGCGACCGAACCGAGTAATGCCGCTAAGCGTTCCCCACTCATATAAAAAATATGCTGCTCATCCATAAATTTTGTTGTTCAACGAAAAATATCGTAGATTACTTTTACAAAACCTAACGTTTATGAAAAAAATTTTACTACTGCTGGTAATGATCTCCGTCATTACAGGAGTTTCTGCACAAAAAAGAAAAAAAACTGAACAACCATTAACCGGTTATGCTATCACCGCTGTTGAAAAAGGCGGCAGAAGCTGGAAAGAAGTTCGTCTGGTAAATATTACCACCGGCGAAGAAATAAAATCGATCTATCAAAGTAAACAGGAAATAGAAGCGTTTAATGCAAGAACAGGTAATCCTGTTGTAAAAAAAGATATGAATGTTGCGAAAGCACCTGTTAAAAAAATTGTGAACCTTGACCAGGAACTTGCCGCTGCAAACGGAAGTAATGTAAAAGTAAGAACCGTTGTTATAAATAATAGCGGGAATCAATATGATAAACCTTTTGCCACAAATTCTGCGGCAATGGCTTATGATAAAAAACATGAAAGACTTTATTACACGCCAATGGGATTTAACCAGCTTCGCTACATCGATCTGAAATCAAATAAAATTTATTATTTCGAAAATGAACCATTCGGAGCTGTAAGCAGCCCTGGTGATGGCGCTAATCAAATATGCCGTATGGTAATAGCATCAGATGGAAATGGATATGCATTAACAAATGATGCCAATCACCTGATCCGTTTTACAACCGGAAAAGATCCTGTTATCACTGATCTTGGCGCTTTGACAGATGATGCAGGCAATGCAAATTATTCTGTACACAGCCGCAAAGGATATGGTGGTGATATGATCGCTGATGCTTCAGGGAATTTATATGTGTTGACAGCAAACAGGAATGTTTTTAAAGTATCTATTGAGAGCAAAGCGGCTACTTACCAGGGAACAATTAAAGGACTACCAGACGGTTTTACAACAAATGGCGCCATGGTGGAAGACGGAAGCAAAGTAATTGTTGCTAGCTCTGAATCTGCTATTGGCTATTATAGATTTGACCTTACAACTATGCAGGCAGAAAAAGTTTCTACTACTGAATCAGTATTCAATGCATCTGACCTGGCAAATGAAAGATTGGCTTTTGCAAAGAAGAAAAAGGATAAGAAAAATGCAGAAGAGCCAAAACAACAAGTGACAGAAGAAGTAACTAAAAAATCTCTAGTACAGAATGCGATTATAAATAATGGTATTTCAGTTTACCCAAACCCAGTAACAAATGGGCTTGTGAAAGTTTCATTTGCTGATCAACCTGCCGGCAAATACAGCGTGGACCTGATCGACATTACAGGAAAATTGATACAGACAAAAGAAGTAAATGTCAATAGCAGCATGCATATAGAAGAAATAAGAATAGCAAAATCTCTTAGTGGAGGAAGCTATTTATTAAAAATAAATGGCGTGAATAATAATGTTTCGGTTACAAATAAGATAGTAATTCAGTAATGACCTTCGTTTTCTGTTTTGTACAACCGTCTCACTTAAAGTGAGACGGTTTTTTTTTATTTAAATAACCAAGGCCTGTCCATTGGGAAAACTCACTGTTACTTGTTTTGAGATAACCCCTTCTCCGTTTACCGGTGGTATTATTATATCAGCCGTTATTGTGGCATGAAAAAGAATATGGCCAAGCTCTTTCAGTTTTTCATCGGCTTCATTGAATTTATCCTCCGCGTTTTTTAAATGTTCTTCATTAACCCGCATTTCTTTGAATGCCCGGTATATTTTATTTGCCTCTTCTAGGGAAAAATTCTTTTCTTCTCCCCCACAGCTAACAAGCAGTTTATTATATTCTTTTTCTGCATCGCTCTTTTTCTTATGATAATAAAGCGATTTTTGTTTCTGCTCGATATAATCCTGGATGATTTTTTCAACTTCCGAAACAGTGTTCATGATCATGATCTTTGTGTTTTATTAATATAAAACGATCTCAGCATCTATTTAGTGCTGGTAAGAACACGAAGAATAAATAACTGAAGTTATACGTAGTCATTTACCAATGAAAAAAGGCAGTGAATTTCACTGCCTTTACCTAAACCATTCAAATTATAATTTACTGTTTTAATAGTTTGATTTGCCTTATTGAATTACCTTGTCTTATCTCTGCAATGTAAAGTCCTGCTCTGAGATTATTACCGATCCTTAGAACCTGGCTTCCGGAAAGATTGTTTTTTGTTTCCATTACCCTTCCGGCAACATCGATCAATCTTACAGAAATTTTTTCCTTATCATTTCCTGTCTCAATATTTAATGTAAAATAGCTAGTGCTTGGATTTGGATATGCACGAACCAGTGTGCTCATTTCAGGATCATCTTCATTCATGATCACAACATTTGCTCCTGATGCAGATTCAGCTTCGGTTCTGTTTCCATGACCATGTCCCTGTGTCCAATATTGGAATGCAAGCAGCCTGATATCTCTTCTTGACATATTCTTTGGCACCAATACTTTTTTATTTCCACTGGAGCTGTTTCCATACTGATCGGTACATGTTACTGTAACAGTATAAACTCTTCCATCGCCATTGCCAGCTCTTTCTGCACGAAGTTTTATATGATGATCATCTGTTAATTCCCAATCAGGAGCAGTATCACCATCGCCTGTCCCATTTTCCGGTTCATCGCTTATTACGGTTATGTGACAAGTGATCGGACCGGGACAATTATCCGTACTTGTATAGTTTACATCCACATTTTTCATGTGATGATTAGGAGGCCAAAGTATAGGAGGAGTAACAACAAGATCATGAATAACCGGGGGTTCCACATCATTTACGGTTACAGTAAATGAACAAGTGGCTTTGTTATTTGAACCATCAGTTGCTGTTACAACAACCGTAGTAGTACCGACATCAAAAAAGCTACCGGACGCTTTTGAATAGGTGATTGTGACGCTTGTACAATTATCTGATGCCGTAGCCGCCGGATAAGCTACAACGGCTCCGCATAATCCGGGATCATTTGGCCTCGTAACATTAGTCGGGCAAGTAACTACCGGAGGTTGTACATCTTTAACAATAACCTGAAAGGTGCAGGTATCAAAACCTGCAGCATTTAATGCTGTAGCGATGACTGTAGTTGTGCCTACGGGAAAAACAAATGGCGAAGTAATTGCTGTGTTTCCAATTCTATAAAACAATACAGCGGTCGGTACAGCAGTATTGGTATCTGCCCCAAATGCAACAGAGGCTGAACATGTACCCAGAGCATTATTTACTGTTGTATCCTTGGGGCAAATTACATCAGGGATAACAAAACTTGCATTTTGCAAAAATATCTGTGCTCTTATTTCCCCCCCAGTAAAGGTAGTAGTATGAATATTAAAATATATAAGGCCCAATTTTAAACTGTCTTCCTGCCCTGATGTTAGTACTAACGTATCAGTAAAACTCCCGCTCATTACCCCTGTTGGAAATGGAATACCAGTGGGTGCAAAGATTATCGGGCCTAAAATGCCCGGGGGAACATAACC
>DASYQG010000400.1:0-5089 GCA_036005825.1 Chitinophagaceae bacterium
AACTACAGAGGAGATGACAACCAGCAACAATTCATCATCTGTCAGGACTATTGACCCTTTACTTGTGAATCTTGATGGCTGGTTTAAATTTAATGGCAATTTAAAAGACCAATTAAAAAAATTGCCTGATGGACTTTCAACAGGCAGAGGAGTTCTTTATACAACAGACAGAAAAGGTGCATTAAATTCAGCTATTAATTTCAATGGAAGTTATGGCGTTAATTTGTTCAAAGTGCCACAACAAATGCACTCTTCCATCTCTGTATGGGTAAAATATTACAACGCAAATCTTGGTACTGGCAGAAGCATCGTGTCACCAAAAGCTAAAGGATTAGGCGTACACAAATTTCAAGCTGAAATTGGCGGATCCATAGAATCACTACCTGAATTTTCAATGTGGATCCCTGTTGATAATGTTAGTAAAGCATGGCATCACTTTGTAGTTACTTTTGACGATGAGACTTTACGTTTCTATATGGACGGCCAATTGGTAAAGACTTCTCAGGGCGAAGTGGCGGTCTCATATCCTTCAATACTCCAGGATTATTTAATCGGATATCGTGGCACTGAATTGTTCGAAGGCAGCGTGGACGATCTTCGCTTCTATAGCCGTACTCTTACAGCTATTGATGTTCAAAAACTGTATAACCTTTAATCTTTTAGATTATTATTAGTAAAGGTCATCCTGGAAAGGATGGCCTTTACCGTTTAATGGGCAGGAACTGCCGGAGAATAATATGAACTTTGTAATAATATTGCTTTTGAATACTTTACTTAAAGGCTCCGAATTTGTGATATTTAGTTTAATTGAACCAGGTTTAAATAAA
The DNA here is from genome assembly GCA_036005825.1 of Chitinophagaceae bacterium. Classification (GTDB taxonomy): domain Bacteria; phylum Bacteroidota; class Bacteroidia; order Chitinophagales; family Chitinophagaceae; genus VBAS01. Next base: position 828 of record DASYQG010000400.1, read on the forward strand.
TATTTTGAAACAAGGATTGAAAAAAATTTTTGCTATATCGATCTTTTTTGTCGCCTGCCAATGCTTATTGTCGCAGACTAATCCAACCTTTTATACCCTGAACACATCAAACGGTTTATCATATATAGGGGTCAGTGATATATGCGTTGACAAGAAAGGCAATCTGTGGGTGGGTACAGGTAATGGATTAAATGTTTTTAATGGAAGGACAACTGAAAAATATTTCGCGTCGGAATATCCTCAGCTTGAAAACAGCAATATCCTTTGGGTTAGTTGCGACAAAAATGATCGTATCTGGATAATTACAGCTGGTGGTCATGTTACAATGTTGGATGAAAAGCGGAAGCTGCACAAAATAGCATTGGTAAGAGATAATAAGCCAGTCAAAACTTTCAGCTTTCTTCAAACTCCGGATGGATCTGTTTATTTATATGCAGAAAAAGGGCTTTACCAATATTCAGGAAAAATGGAGTTGCAAAAACTTGACTCAGTTGATAACTCGCAATTCAATTTCATTCCTCTCCAGGGTTATGATAAATATCGTTATCTCGGCTTCAATGCTGGTTTTGCTTTTGATGAGAATTATTATTTGATGGTATTTAAGGATGCTATTTTAAAAGTTAGTTATAAGGAAAATAAAGTTGAACAGCTGCTCAATATACCTAATGCACATGCCTTATCAAGATGGCAAAAAGATGAATTACTTTATTATGATGTTGGAGAATGGAAGCTGAAAGTGGTCAATATTGTCACTATGAAATTTTCTTATCCTCTTGCAGAGGTAAGAGATCAATTTGGTAAAAAGATAACTGTACCGATCAATGAGGCAAAATCTATAACTCCCCGTCAGTATCTTCTCACTTCGCAAAATGAAGGCATTTATATTTGGGATACAAGTTCAAAAAAAATATCTAATTACAGGCATTCTGTTGCCGATCCAACATCAATAAACAATAATACGCAATCCTATATTGCTGTGGGGCAAAAAGGTTGGGTGTTCATGATCTGCAACCCGGCAGGGATCAATTATTTTAACAACAATGCTTATATAGGCAGTCAAAATGTTTTTCTCGATAATAAAGGGAATGGTTACGATAATTATATTTCTGGCATAGCAACAAAGGATAATAACACATTTTATCTTGGCACAGATAATAGTTTATTCAGATGGAATCGCAGTACAAATACAGCGATATTTTCAGATCTTAAAGATGAGACGGGTCAACCCATTTTTAGAAATAAAGAAGTAGTGTCAATTCTTCTTGATAAAAAAGACAGAGTTTGGTCGTCTACAATTGATAATGGAATTGTAATAACTGACAGGGATCTTAAACTGGTAAAACATATTACGAATGCTGATAACAATGACCCTAAAATTGTAGGGATAAAAAATCCAAGACGTATTGCTCTTTCTCCTTCTGGTGATGTGTGGGTTTGTGGCGTTTTTGGTATTTGCAAGATCGATCCCGAAACATTTGTTGTTGATACTTTCGCCAATACACCTCTTCAACAATTCAAAAACAAGAATTGTGTTCGTATGCACTTTACCGACGAATATAATTTATGGTTTGCAGTTTTTAATGTTGGTCTATTCCACTATAACTTCCTCACAAAACAACTGGATAGTATTAAGAAAGAAAATGGTCTTACCAGTTTAGCAACATTTGATATCAATAGTGACAAGAGTGGAAATATTTATATTGCCTCAATCGCTGGTCTCGATATTATTTCTCCAACAGGGAAGATCAAAACACTTACTAAAACAGACGGTTTGCTTATCGATAGGGCTGAAGCACTCTTGCTGGATAAGTATAACCGCATGTGGATCGGTAATGACATTGGGTTTGCTTGTTATGATCCGGTTGATGGCAGTTTGAAAACATTTGATGAACGATATGGACTTAGTATCTATGGTTTTCGGGTCGGCTCTTATTTCCAGCTAAGCAATGGAGAGTTCATAATGGGCACACCTAAAGGAATACAATATTTTCATCCTGATTCCTTGTACAATAAAAAGATCTCACTGAATGTTCTTATCAATAAAATTGAGACAAAGAATATCAATTCAAATATTATTGATAATGCAGAGTTTAAATTACAGGCAAGAGATAACCAGATTACATTTTATTTTAATTCGATCGATTTTACTCCTCATTTAAGAACTTATTATGAGTATAAATTGGTTGATCTTGATAAAGATTGGATAAAAGTCGCTGATCAAAACTCTGTTCGTTATAATTCATTGCCTCCGGGCCAATATGTATTTAAAGTTCGTGTAAGTAATGACAATAAAAACTGGCAGGAATCTGACAATGCTGTTACAGTGATCATAGCTGCGCCATTTTATCAAACATGGTGGTTTAAACTACTCGGCATCATCATTGGGTTCTTGCTGATATGGTATGTAATAAAATATTATCAACGTAAACAGCAGAAGAAACATGAAGAGCTGGAAATTGAATCTGTGATAAATTATTTCGCTTCACAAATAAACAGGCATCAGCACACAGATGATATGCTTTGGGATATTGCCAAAAATTGTATCAGCAAAATGAATTTTGAAGATTGTGTGATCTATTTAAAAGATGAGCAAAGAAATGTACTAATGCAAAAAGCAGCCTGGGGACCGAAGATGCAGCGGGATTTGACTATTTACAACCCAATTGAGATAGAAGTTGGAAAAGGAATAGTTGGTGCAGTTGCACAAACAGGAAAGCCAGAGTTGATAGCAAACACTGAATTGGATAAAAGATATATTGCTGACGATGCCAAACGCATGTCAGAATTAGCTGTTCCTATTATTGTTGATAACAAAGTGATCGGTGTGATCGATAGCGAACACACACAAAAGAATTTCTTTAAGCAAAAACATCTTAATATCCTAACAACAATAACTGTCTTATGTGCAGCACAGATACAACGGGTAAAAGCAGAAGAAGAAAAGCAACAAGCCAAGTTCGAGATCATTGAAAACAAACAAAAGGTAACGGAATCAAGATTACAAAGCCTGCGATTGCAGATGAATCCCCATTTTTTATTCAATGCCCTGAACTCAATTCAGCAAATGATATTGGCAAACGAAGAAATGATAGCCACCAAATATCTTTCAAAATTTTCAAAACTTCTTCGTGCCATTTTAGTGCATAGCGATAAAGAATATGTGTCTTTAAAAGAAGAATTGGAAATACTCAATCTTTACATTGATCTGGAGTCAATACGCTTCAAAGACTCGTTTAAGTATACAATTGAATGCGACGAAGATATAGATACAGATGAAATAAAACTGCCTACACTATTGATTCAACCATTTGTCGAAAATGCGATCTGGCATGGTTTAATGCATAAAGAAGGAAAAAGAATGCTCCAGGTAAAATTCTCAGAATTGGGAGAATGCATCCATTGCATAATTGAAGACAATGGAATTGGCAGAGAAAAATCGCGGGAAGCAAAATTAGCAACAGGCCAGGGAAAAAAACATACAAGCAAAGGTATCCAGGTGTCAATGGAAAGATTGGAAGCTATGGGGAATGGGAATCAATGCAAAGGTTCGTTGGAGATCACAGACCTGAAAGATGAACAAGGCAATGCGAAAGGTACACGCATAAAAATTGTTTTTCCAACTCAAAATAACTGATCATGTTAAAAGTACTTTTAATTGACGATGAAGAAAGAGCCACCGATGCTCTTCGCCTGATGATCGAAAAAATGGTCCCTGAGATCAAACAGGTTTTTGTCTGTAATGATTCGCGAAAGGCGGCGGAATTGATACATGTCTGCCAGCCGGGGCTTGTTTTCCTGGACATACAAATGCCGCATGTGAATGGCTTTGAATTACTGGAAAAAGTTCCAAATAAAAATTTTAAGATCATCTTTACAACTGCCTATAATGAATACGCAATACAAGCCATTCGTTTCAGCGCTTTCGATTATTTATTAAAGCCGATAGACAGCGACGAATTGCAAGCCTCTGTTCATCGCTTTCTTGAAAGCCAGGAGAATTACCAGGAACAGCTGGATCTTTTAAAAAATATCATGCATAATATACAAGCACCTTCCGCTGATGAATTCCGGCTGGCTTTACCGACAAAAGACGGCGTACATTTTTTAATGCCTAATGAGATCATTCGCTGTGAAGCCGTTGGCAACTACACTAAATTCTTTGCGGGTAAGAACAAAACTTATCTTATTTCGAGAACATTAGGGGAATATGATACTCTGCTAACCCCGCATAACTTTATTCGCACACATAAAAGTCATTTGGT